>NZ_MLYN01000057.1:0-1428 GCF_001866675.1 Streptomyces sp. MUSC 14 | reverse complement strand
GGTCGTGTCCCTCGTCGTGGTGTTCGGGATCAACTGGCGGGCGTGTTCGGGGTGTTGGGTAGCGCGGGGGCGCTTTCGGGGAGTTCGCGGTAGATCTCGCCCATGCTGCCTTCGGGGAGGTAGCGGCGGGGGAAGGCTATCCATTCGTCGTGCATCTCGAAGAGCACGGCGGTGACCAGCCGGATGAGCGCGTCGTCGTTGGGGAAGACCTGGACGACGTCGATCCTGCGCTTGATCTCCCGGTTCACCCGTTCCAGCGGGTTCGTGGACTGGATCTTCTTCCAGTGCCGGGGCGGGAAGTTGGCGAACGCGGTCAGATCCTCCTTCGCCTCCAGCAGCATCGCTTTGACCTTGGGGAACTGGGTGCCGAGCATGTCGGCGACGGTGTCCAGCTGAGTGCGCACGAGGCCGGCGGTGGGCTGGGTGAAGATCGTGCGGATCGTCGCGGCGACCATCTCGCCGGAGTCCCGGTCGATCACGCTGAAGACGTTGCGCAGGAAGTGAACCCTGCACCGCTGCCAGGCGGCGCCGAGCATCACCTTGCGGACCGCGGCGACCAGCCCGGCGTGCTGGTCGGTGACGACCAGGCGGACCCCGGACAGGCCGCGCTCACGCAGCGAGCGGAGGAACTCTTTCCAGAACGCCTCGCTCTCGCTGTCGCCGACCATCAGGCCCAAGACCTCGCGGTTGCCGTCCTCGGTGATGCCGGTGGCGACCACGACGGCCCGGGAGACGATCTGGTGGTTGACCCGCGCCTTGCAGTAGGTCGCGTCCAGGTAGACGTAGGGGAAGCGGACATGGTCCAGCGGGCGGGTGCGGAACGCGGTCAGCGGCTCGTCCAGGGCCGCGCAGATCCGGGAGACCTCCGACTTCGAGATGCCGCTGTCCCCGCCGAGGGCTTTGACCAGGTCATCGACGCTGCGGGTGGAGACGCCGTGCACGTATGCCTCCATGATGACGGCGTAGAGGGCCTGGTCGATGCGGCGCCGTCGCTCCAGCAGTGAGGGGAAGAAGCTGCCGGTGCGGACCTTGGGGATCTCCAGGTCCAGGTCGCCGGCCAGCGTGGTCAGCACCTTCTCGCGGTGTCCGTTGCGGATGTTGGTCCGCGTCGGCGTGTGTTCGTTCCATTCCGCGCCGATGTGGGCACTCGCCTCGGCCTCGATCAGCTCCTGCACCATCCGCTCCGCGATGGCGCGGATGAGCTCGATTCCGTCGGTCGAGCGTAGTGACTCAAGCAGCCGTATCAGTTCAGACTGGGACAGGGCCATCGTGCACTCCTCGTGGTTGAACTGGGCGTTCACCAAGGAGAGTTACGCGGTGGCCCGCCTCCTGTTCAGGGAGCGGTACTCACCCGTGGAAGTGCGCCCCGGGCAGACGCCCGCGCACTCCCGGCCGCTGATCCCGTACACCACGACAAGGGACACCATC
>NZ_MLYN01000056.1:0-114434 GCF_001866675.1 Streptomyces sp. MUSC 14 | reverse complement strand
CCCGCACCGCCTCGGCACCGGCCGCGCTGCCTGCCGGCCATCACCTCTTCACCGCACCGGAGGGTTTCTCGGTGGCGCTGCCGGACGGCTGGAAGCGGCTCCTCACCGAGCGGGCCGGGGCGCGCTACCGCATCACGTTCGGCGCGGGCGGAGCCGCCCCCACCCTGGCCGTCACCTACAGCGAGCACGTCGGCCCGGACCCGGTCGCCGTCTGGCGCGACGACGTCGAGCCGTCCCTGCTGCGCCTCCCGGGCTACCAGCGCGTCGGCGCCTTGCGGGCCACCACCTACCAGGGCCGCAAGGCCGCCGACCTGGAGTGGCTGGCGGGGACCGGGGACGCCCGGGTGCACACCTTCGGGCGCGGCTTCCTGATCGGTGGCGGCCGGAGCTTCTCGCTGCGCTTCACCACCCCCGCCTCGGCCTGGGACGACGCCGCGAACCGGCTGGCGCTGAAGACGTGCCTGGCGACGTTCCGCGTGGCCGATATGCCCCGATAGGCTTTCCTGTCCGCGCCCGCTCCCGGGTGCGGTCCGTCGAGTCACCCTTGCAGGAGAGTCATCCGTGACCCTGGTCATCGACCCGTCCGAGACATCCGAGACGCCCGAGACGTCGGAGAGCATCGCGGTGGCCGAGCCGTCCGCCCCGGCCGCGGCACCGCTGTCCGACCTCGTGGCACGCGACGCCCGTGAGTTCGGCGTCTACGCGCGCACCGGAGGCTGGGCCTTCGCCCTGATGGTGGCGCGCAGTGTGCGGCCGGGCGGGGAGGCCGCCGGTGAGACGCCGAAGGTGTCGGCGAAGGAGTTCGCACGGCTGGCCGACTGCTCCCCGGAGCGGGTCATGCGCTACTACAAAGCCTGGGACCGGGCCGCCGACGACGCACTCGTGCCGCACTTCGAGACCCTCGAACCCGGTCAGAACGTCGAACTGCCGGACGCGGACGTGTGGTTGGACTACTACGTCTCCCGCAACAGCGCGACCTCCGAGCGCGGCACCGCGATCGCCGAGGCCGCGGAGGCCGAGGGCATCCGCCCCACCAAGGCGCTGGAGGTCGCCGAGAACCCGACCGCGCTGCGCGCCGCGATCCTCGCCGACCCCTCCACCGCACGTGCGGCCCGCAGCGCCCTGCTGGACCGGCTCCGGGAGGACCCCGAGCTGCAGGCCGAGCTGGCCCGCGACGTCGTCCGCACCGACGACCTGAAGAAGGCCGTCGCGACCGAGAGCCGGGCCGCCGACCGGATCGGCTACGTCCGCCAGATCGCCGAGTCCGGCCAGATCAAGACCCCCGCCGGGCAGACCGTCGACGCCCCCGTCGACCTGCGCGAGGAGGCCGAGCGGCATCTGTCGCTCATCGACGAGCTGGCGGACGACGAGGACACCGGCGGGTGGGCCACCGAGGCCTACGACACGATGAAGTCGCTGGTCGCCGGCGCGGTCGAGGCCGATCCCGAACTACGCGTCCAGGAGCAGCGGACCAGGTTCTACAACAGCCTCCAGAAGGCGACCAAGGCGTTCGAGGAGCTGACCTTCGACGACGCCCAGGACTTCCACGAGGAGGACATGGCCGAGGCGGTCCAGCGTCTGGAGCAACTTCAGCAGGCCATCGGCACGTGCCTGACGGCGCTGCGGGGAGCGCGCGGGGGCCGGCAGCCGCAGGACTGAACGGTTGCCCCGGCCGACGAAGATCATTAGAGTCGGCCGGGTGACTGCCGGGTCGGCCTTGGGCCATACACGAGTGAGGATCCCGGCCTCGGCGTGAGCGCGAGGCGGGCGAGAGGCCCGCCGCCGTCTCCGAGTGTTCCTGCCCCGGCGCCCGTACGGCGCCGTTTCCAGCGCATCCCGACACCCGGAGACACACCCACCGATGCAGACCACCGCACCGCACACGCCCACACCCACGGCCCCAGTCCGCCTTGACCACACCGCCGTGCTCGCCAGGGACCGGCGGCTGTCGGCCGAGTTCCTCGCCGCCGTCCTCGGCCTGGCGGTCGGCGCCCCCTTCGGGCCGTTCCTCCCCGTCGACCTCGGCAACGGGGTCACGCTCGACTACTACGAGCAGCGGGACGAGCCGGTCCAGCCGCAGCACTACGCGTTCCTCGTGCCCGACGAGCAGTTCGACGGCATGATCGCCCGGCTGGACGCGCTCGGCGTCCCGTACTACGCCGATCCGCACCACGGCGAGCCGGGCCGGATCAACCGGCTCTTCGGCGGTCGCGGAGCGTACTTCGCCGACCCGTCGGGCCACAACATGGAGATCATGACCCGGCCCTACGTCCGCCCGTAGCCCCTGCCCGGCCGCCGTCAGCCCCCTGTCCGGTCACCGTCGCCGCCGCGGCCTGCTTCCCGGCGCGGCGGCGCGGCCACGGCGTCCGGGTGGATCGTGTGGCGACGCCGGATCCACAGGGGCAGGGCGTACCAGCACACCAGGTACCAGGCGACGACGCCCGCGACCAGCCAGGTCACCTCGCTGCCGTGCGTGGCCACCCGCAGGATCAGCAGGAGCGCGGACGTCATCGTCGTGAGCAGCAGGAGCAGGCCGACGAAGGTCAGCCAGGAGGCGATCCGTACCGCCCGCGGCTTGACCCGGCGGCCGGAGACGAGGCGGTGCAGCGACACCGGTCCGATGAGGGCGCCGGTCGCGGAGGCGCCCAGGACGACGGTGACGACGTAGATGACCCGGTCGGCGTGGGCGAGGGTGGCGTAGCGCTGCTGGAAGACGACCGTCAGCAGGAAGCCGAAGAGGATCTGCACGCCCGTCTGGGCGACGCGGACCTCCTGGATGAGTTCACCCCACATCCGGTCGGCCCGCTCCTCCTCGGACTCGTCGCGCCCCGTGCGCCGCCCTTCCTCCGCCATGCGGTCCGTGTAACCGTCTCGCCGTTCGTTCAAACGACCGCCGTCCGGGCGGCTGCTACCAGCGTTGCTCGACCTGGTCCTTGATCCGGCGGTCGTACAGCTCGCGGATCGCGGTGCGGGTGTCCTCGGGCAGCGGCGGCAGCTTGGCCGCGGCCGCGTTGTCGCGGGCCTGCTCCGGACTGCGGGCGCCAGGGATGACCGTCGTCACGCCGTCCTGCTCGGCGATCCAGCGCAGGGCCAGCTGGGCCGGGGTGTATCCCTCGGGGGCGAGGGCGGCGAACTCGGCGGCGGCCTCGACACCGGTGGCGTAGTCGACGCCGGAGAAGGTCTCGCCCTGGTCGAAGGCCTCACCGTGCCGGTTGTAGGTGCGGTGGTCGTCGGCCGCGAACACCGTGTCCTTCGTGTACTTGCCGGACAGCAGGCCGGAGGCGAGCGGCACACGCGCGATGATGCCGGCACCGGCCGCGCGGGCGGCGGGGAGCACCTCGGACAGGGGCTTCATGCGGAACGGGTTGAGGATGATCTGCACGCTCGCCACGTGCGGCCGGGCGATCGCGGTCAGCGCCTCGGCGCAGGTCTCCACACTCACCCCGTACGCCGCGATGCGCTCCTCCTCGACGAGCGTGTCCAGGGCGTCGTAGACCGCGTCGGAGGAGTAGACGGGGGTCGGCGGGCAGTGCAGCTGGACCAGGTCGATGCGGTCGACGCCGAGGTTGCGGCGTGAACGGTCGTTCCAGGCACGGAAGTTGTCCAGGACGTAGTTCCCGGGGAGTTGCTCGGCCCGGCGGCCCATCTTGGTGGCGACCAGCACGTGCAGATCGGGACGGCTGCGCAGGAAGGAGGCGATGGTCTCCTCGCTGCGCCCGTCGCCGTACACGTCGGCGGTGTCGAAGAAGGTGACCCCTGCCTCGGCCGCCGCCTCCAGGACGGACAGGGCCTCCTTCTCGTCCACATGGCCCCAGTCGGCGCCCAGCTGCCAGGTGCCGAGACCGATCACCGAGGCCCACTGGCCCGACCTGCCGAATTCGCGTTCGTCCATGGCGTCAGTGTGTCATCCGGCACCGGTCCGCCCGGTACAAGCCGCTCCGGCAGACCTCCCGGGCGCGGGCTGCGCGCTCTTCACCCGCTCGGGTGATGTCGGCGGACGAAAGCGCGGTGGGGGTACAGCGCGCCCCTACCGTGAGCCCGTGATCGAACCCTCCACGAACACTCCGGACAACTCGCCTCCTGCGTACGGGAGTTCATGGCCCGTCAGCCGTCGCGGCCTGCTGCGCGGTGCGGCCGGTGCCGCCGCGTGGGCGGCCGCGCCGGTGCTGCTCGCGGCCGACCCGGCGGCGGCCGCGGCCGAACTTCCCGGGTTTCCGGCCGAGGTGAGGCTCTACCGCTCGGCGTACCGCAACTGGGTGGGCGAGATCACCGCCGACGGACTGTGGGCCTGCGCCCCGGCCGGTCCGGAGCAGGTACTCGCCGTGGCCGACTGGGCCTGGCGCCGCGGCCGGCGGGTCCGGGCACGGGGTTGCTCGCACGGCTGGTCGCCGTTGACGATCACCGAGGAGACGACGGCCCGCACCCCGACCCTGCTGGTCGACACCGCCTCGCGGCTGACCGGCCTGGCCCTGGAGTCCGGTTCGGCGGTCCGGGCCGGCGCGGGTGTGACCATGGAAGCCCTGCTCACCTTCCTGGAGGGCCACGGGCTGGGCCTCACCGCGACGCCCGCGCCCGGTGACCTGACCCTCGGCGGCGCCCTGGCGATCGGCGCGCACGGCACCGCCGTACCGGCCGACGGCGAGCACCCCGCGCCCGGCACGACGTACGGCTCGCTGAGCAATCGTGTGCTGGAGCTGACGGCGGTGGTGTGGGACGCGGACCGCGGGGCGTACGTGCTGCGCACGTTCCGCCGCGACGAGGCGGACTGCGCCGCGCTGCTCGCCCACCTCGGCCGGGCCTTCGTCACCGAGGTGGTGCTGCGGGCCGCACCGGATGCCAACCTGCGCTGTGTCAGCCGTACGGACGTCCCGGCCCGCGAGCTGTTCGCGGCGCCCGGTTCCGGCGGGCGCACCCTGGAGCGTTTCGTGCACCGCTCGGGCCGCGTCGAGGCGATCTGGTTCGCCTTCACCGAGTTCCCGTGGCTGAAGGAGTGGAGCGTCGCACCGGTGCGGCCGCCGGGCTCACGGCATGTCACCTCGCCGTACAACTACCCCTTCTCGGACAGCGTGCCCACGCCCGTGGCCGACCTGGTGGGGCGGCTGGTCGCGGGCGCGGGCTGGTCGCTGGCGCCGGAGGTGGGCAACGCGCAGCTCACGGTGGCCAGGCTCGGACTGGCGGCCACGGACTCGGCCGACCTGTGGGGGCCGTCGAAGAACACCCTGCTGTATGTGCGGCCGACCACGCTGCGGGTCACGGCGAGCGGGTACGCGGTGCTCACCTCGCGGGCGGGCGTGCAGCGGGTGGTGCACGAATTCACCGGCCGCTACCGGGCGTTGCTCGCCGCATACGCCGCACGGGGCCGCTTCCCGGTCAACGGCTCGGTGGAGATCCGGGTGACCGGCCTGGACCAGCCTGCCGAGTCGGGCGTGCCGGGTGCGCGGACCCCGCTGCTGTCGGCGCTGCGGCCGTGCGCGGAGCGTCCCGAGTGGGACACGGCGGTGTGGATGGACGTGCTGACGCTGCCCGGCACGCCGTACGCGGAGGCGTTCCTGCGGGAGGTGGAGCGGTTCCTGTTCGCCACGTACGACGGCGGGTACGCCCTCGCCCGCGCGGAGTGGTCCAAGGGCTGGGCGTACACCGCCGACTCCGCCTGGAGCGACCCGGAAATGCTCGGCACGGCCGTGCCCGGCACCTTCGGCCGGCAGGCGTGGCGACAGGCGGTCGCGACCCTCGACCGCCTGGACCCGCACCGGGTGTTCGGCAACGCCTTCCTGGACCGCCTCCTGCGCTGACCCCGACCCGAGCCGATGACGGCCTGCCCGGTGACGTGGTGGACGCGTTCGTGGCCCGGCCGGCTTTTCCGGCCACGGCCGCGCCGGACGAGGGCTGCCGGCTCAGCCCCGCGGGGTCAACTGGGCCTGGACGAGCGCCCCGTAGCGCTCCGCCACCGCGTCGGCGTCGGTGCCGCGCAGGTGCGGTCCGCGGGCGATGCCGTACATCACGCCCAGCCCGACGAGCGCGGCGACGGCCAGCTCGGCGCGCAGTCCGGTGTCGGGACCGGTGAGCCGGGCGGCGAGGCGTTCGGTGACCTGGGCGCGGAAGTTGGCGCGCAGGATCTCGCCGCGGTCGCCGTGCAGCGGGGCGAAGGCGATGCGCAGCAGCGGGTCGGCGCCGCGGTCACGCTGGCCGGCGAGGACATGCCGGACCATGTGCCGGCCGAGGCCGGGCAGCGGCGCGTCGAGCAGGGCGTCCGCGTCGGTGTCGAAGGACATGACGCGGGCGAACAGGGCGTCCTTGTTGCCGAAGTACTTCAGGACCAACGGCGGGCTGACTCCGGCCCGTTCGGCCACCGCCTTCAGGGTGATGTCGGCGTGGGCCTGCCGGGCCAGGAGATGGCGGGCGGCCTTGAGGATGGCGGCCTTGGTGACCTCGGCGTCACGGCGGCCGGGGGCAGGGGTGTCCGGCCCGGGTGGAGTGCTCACGGTGCTCATGTTCCCGCCGGCACCCCGTCGCGCACGCCACGGGTGGCGCGCCGGGCGCGGCGGCTGCCGTCGGCGGGGCCGCCGTCGCCCGGAATGGTCAGGGCGGCCGCGCAGGCGGCGAGGGCGACGGCGCCCGCCATGGCGAACGCCAGCAGATAGCCGTGCAGGGTGGGGACGAGGACGCCGCCGACAGGGCTGCTGTGGTGGACGAGGACGGCGGCGACGGCGGCGCTGGAGACGGCCTGGCCGATGGTGCGCATGAGGACGTTGACGCCATTGGCGGAGGCGGTCTGGCTCGCCGGGACCGCACGCAGGATCAGGGTGGGCAGCGCCGAGTAGGCGAGGGTGGTACCGGTCGCCACCACCGTGGCGCCCACGATGATCATCCACAGGTCGCGGCTGTCGGCGATGCGCACGGCGTAGCCGCAGGCGATGACGGCGGCGCCCAGGGCGAGGGTGATGCGCGGGCCGCGCGCGGCGGAGATCCGGGCCGACAGCGGCGAGAACAGCAGCATGGTCACTCCGCCGGGCAGCAGGCACAGGCCGGTGGCGACGATGGACAGGCCGAGTCCGTAGTCGGTGGTCTTCGGCGTCTGCACCAGCTGGGCGGTGACGAGGGAGTTGGCGTAGAAGGCGAACCCGGTCAGCAGGGCCGCCACGTGCGACAGCCCCACCCGCGGCCGGCTGACCAGTTCGAGGTCCACCAGCGGTCGTTCGGTGCGCAGTTGCCGCCACCACCACAGGGCGACGATCACGAGGGCGGCGAGGAACAGCCCGAGGATCCGCGCGCTGCCCCAGCCCCAGGTGCCGCCCTGGGAGACGCCCAGCAGCAGGCACACCAGCCCGGCGGCGAGTCCCAGCGCGCCGAGCACGTCGAACCGGCCGGGCTCGCGCACCGGCGACTCCCTGACCGCCCACCAGGTCGCCGCGACACCCAGCGCGCCGAGGGCGCCGGTGAGCCAGAACATCGTGTGCCAGTCGGCGTACTGGACGACCAGCGCGGCGAGCGGCAGGCCGAGCGCGGCGCCGATACCGACCGTGGAGCTCATCAGGGCCACTGCCGAACCCCGGCGCTCCGGCGGGAGTTCGTCGCGCAGGATGCTGATGGACAGCGGGACGACGGAGGCGGCGCCGCCCTGGAGTGCGCGGGCGGCGATGAGCACGCCGATGTCCGAGGTCAGGGCGCACATCACCGAACCGAGGGTCATCAGCACGAGCGCGGCCGTGAGGACCCGCTTCTTTCCGTACATGTCGCCGGCCCGGCCGAGCACCGGGGTGAGGACGGCGCCGGAGAGCAGGGTCGCGGTGACCGTCCAGGACACGGCCGCGGCGGACGCGCCGGTGAGCCGGGGCAGGTCCGGCAGCAGGGGGACGACGACGGTCTGCATGACCGCCATGAGGATGCCGCCCGACGCCAGCACCGGGATGGTGCACCGGTCCCGCGGTGTGCGGGCCGCGGCCGGGTTGCCGGGCGGCTGGAGTATCGGGGCAGGCTGGTCCATCGGCGCTCCCGGGGACGGTGCGGGTACACGGCGAAAGAGAGTGAATTCCTGTTCACCCTAGCGAGTGAATGGTGTTTCACCAACGCCTTTCGCCCCGGCCCGAGTCGTACTCCGGTCAGCCCAGGTTCTGCTCCAGGGCCTTCAGGTAGTTGCGCATGAAGTGGTCGCGGATTCCGTCGGACGCGGGCGCGAAGACGTCCGCACTCGCTCCCGCGATCCGGTCGGTGAGCGCCGAGAACATCGGCATGCTGTCGTGCAGCTTGCCCTTGGAGTCGATGTAGCGCAGCGCCCGGACATGGGTGAAGACGGGCTCTGGCGGCAGCTGGGGCACGATGTCGTTGTTGTTCACGAAGCGGTACGTGCGCCCGCCGAGCCCCTGATGGAACGCCTCGGCGAGGACCGCGTCGCAGGTGCGCGGCTGGCCGAAGGTGTAGATGCCGTCCGCCGCGAGGTTCGGCTCCTCCAGGTACATCCGGGCGCCGGCGAGCATGGCGAGGGCGCCGCCGAGGCTGTGCCCGGTGAAGTACAGGCTCTGCCCGTCGGTGCGCAGGCCCTTGAGGGTGGTCTCGACGTCCGGGTACACCGAGCGGAGGGCCTCGGCGAAGCCGTGGTGGACGTGCCCGCTGCCGCCGGGGCCGGTGACGGGCGGGGTCGAGACGTCGGTGAGCCAGTCCTTGATCTGGGTGGGTTCGGTGCCGCGGAAGGCGATGACGATCATCCGGTCACCGGCCATCGTGTACGCCTGGGTGTCCTGCAGCGGGAACGGCGGGGTGAACCGGGTCCGATGGTGCCGCACCTGACCGAAGCCCCACTTCGCGGCCTGCGCCTCGATGGTGGCCTCGTCCTTGTACGCGAGATCGGACGCACGGGCGAGCCAGTAGGCGTGTTGCACGCTGTAGCCGGTCGAGGTCTGGTCGAAGGTGTCGGACATGGCCATGGGCGGGGCTCCTTGCAGGTGGGGGATACGGGGGGTGCGGTAGGAGGGCCGGCCGGGGCCGGCCGGCGTGCCGAGCCTCAGCGGCCCCTCGCACGGACGTGCAACGCGCGAGCCGCACGTGGGCCGAGCCAGCGCTTGAACCGGCGCAGCACCTCCAGTTGCCCGGCCGCCTTGTCGAGGCCGTAGTAGAGCTGCGGGGGGACGTACGGCAAGAGAGGTGAGTGGCGCTGGCCGAGCAGGGCGAACATCCGGTGCGGGGGCAGGTCGATGTAGCGCGGGAGGTTCTCGTACCAGCGGGCGCTGTAGCGGGCCGCGCTCTGGACGGAGAGCAGCTCGGACAGGCGCCGGCGCTCGTAGGCGGCGAGCGCCTCGGGCAGACCGGGGTGCGTGCGCAGGGCGTCGGCGAGGCACATGGCGTCCTCCAGGGCGAGGGTGGTGCCGGCGCCGATGGAGTAGTGGGTGGTGTGGGCGGCGTCGCCGAGCAGCACCAGGTTGCCGTGGTGCCAGGTGCGGTTGGTGAGGGTGCGGAAGTTCAGCCAGTCGGCGCCGGGGCGGCCGATGAGCCCGTGGCCGTCGAGGACGTCGGCGAAGAGCTTTTCGAGCAGCGTGCGTCCCTCGGCCTCGTCCATCCGGTCCAGGCCGAGGCCGGTGAAGGTCTCCGGGGAGCATTCGACGACGCAGGTGCTGTGCGCGTCGCTGTAGCCGTAGCCGTAGGCCCAGATCCAGCCGTGCGGGGTCTCGGCGAAGGTGAAGGTGAAGGCGTCGAAGACCTTGGTGGTGCCCAGCCAGATGTAGTGGTTGCGGCCCGCGGTGATCTCGGTGCCGAAGGCGTCGGCGTGCCGGGTGCGCAGCGTGCTGTGCACGCCGTCGGCCGCGACGACGAGGTCGGCGTCCGCGGGCGGTTCGGTCAGTTCGCTCTCGTATTCCAGCCGTACGCCGAGCGTGCGGGCCCGCTCGGCGAGCAGGTCGAGCAGCCGGTGGCGGCCGATGCCGAAGCCCTCGTCACTTTGGTGACGGGTCGTCAGATCTCGTACGTGGGCGACGCCGTCGCTCCAGCGGACCGAGGCGTCCTCGACCGCCCGCGCCACGTCGGGGTCGTGGACCTGGAGCCGGTCCAGGAGCCCGCGCCAGTACGTCACGCCCCAGCCGTACGTCGACCCCTCGGGGTTGCGCTCATGGACGGTGATGTCGTGGGACGGGTCCTGCCGCTTCAGCAGGATGGCGAGACACAGGCCCGCGGGCCCGCCTCCGGCACAGGCGACCTTCACAGCCATACCCCTGTCTGTCACTGAACGTGGTCGGACGGGACCGCAGGGTAGCAGTGGGGCCAGGCCTTTCGATCACGTCAGTTTGGCGTGGTGAGCAGCACCACTCGGACAGACGGAACCCGCGAAAGATCACCGGAAAGGCGGTCGGCGCGGCAAGGAATTCCCCGTTCCGGACAAAATCGTCCCCCTGGCACGCCAAGATCAACTTCGTTCAACCCTGTACCACATGTGGCTAATTGTCCGGATCGCAGCCAACCGGTTCCGGGAGATTTCTCCCCGTACCCGCCCCCTCGATAGGCATGCGTCGTCACCACCGGAAACGCCCTCCAGGAGGACCCGCATGCCCGACATCAGCCGTCGCCGCGCGCTCACCGCCGCGGCAGCCCTGGCCGCGACGGCCACCGCCGCGACCCTCGCCGCACCCGCCGCCTCGGCCGCCGGTCACGAGCGCCCCATGCCGATGCCGCAGCACCCCGAGAACTTCGACGAGGTCTACAAGGGCCGCCGAATACAGGGCCGGCCGATGAGCGGCGGTGGTCACCACGCCGAACACGGCGGCGGATTCGAGGTGTTGATCGACGGCGTCGAGCTGCACGTGATGCGGAACGCCGACGGCACCTGGATCAGCGTCGTCAGCCACTACGACCCGATGGCCACCCCGCACGCCGCCGCCCGCGCCGCGGTGGACGAGCTCCAGGGCGCACCGCTACTGCCCTTCCCCGCCAACTGACCCGCCCCCACAAGGACTTCCGGAGCATCGCGCACCATGACCGTACGCAAGAACCAGGCCACCCTGACCGCCGACGAGAAGAAGCGGTTCGTCGACGCCGTCCTCGCGCTCAAGCGCAGCGGGCGTTACGACGCATTCGTGCGCACGCACAACGAGTTCATCATGTCGGACACCGACACCGGCGAGCGGACCGGCCATCGCTCCCCGTCCTTCCTGCCCTGGCACCGCAGATTCCTGCTCGACTTCGAGCGGGCGCTCCAGTCGGTGGACTCCTCGGTCGCCCTGCCGTACTGGGACTGGAGCGCCGACCGCACCCCGCGCGCCTCGCTGTGGGCGCCGGACTTCCTCGGCGGCACCGGGCGCAGCTCGGACGGCCGGGTGATGGACGGCCCGTTCGCCGCGGCGGCCGGCAACTGGCCGCTGACCGTACGGGTCGACGGCCGTACGTTCCTGCGCCGCTCACTCGGCACGGGCGTGCGCGAGCTGCCGACCCGCGCGGAGGTGGAGTCGGTACTGTCCATATCGACCTACGACATGGCGCCGTACAACAGCGCCTCGGACGGCTTCCGGAACAACCTGGAGGGGTGGCGCGGGGTCAATCTGCACAACCGGGTCCACGTCTGGGTCGGCGGGCAGATGGCCACCGGCGTCTCCCCCAACGACCCGGTGTTCTGGCTGCACCACGCCTACGTCGACAAGCTGTGGGCGCAGTGGCAGAGCCGGCACCCGGGCGCGGGCTACGCGCCGACCGGCGGGACACCGGACGTCGTCGACCTGAACGAGACGATGAAGCCGTGGAACGACGTGCGCCCGGCGGACCTGCTGGACCACACGAAGTTCTACACCTTCGACAGCTGACGGCCGGGTCCGGCCGACGGCGGCCGGTCAGGCCTCGGCGGTGCGGCACTCCGGGTGTCCCCAGCCCTGCGCGTTCTTGGCGATGGACTCGCCGGCGGCGTAGGAGCGGCCGCACAGGCAGCGGCCGGGGAACTTCGCCTTGATCGTGCGCGAGGACGCGCCGGTGGCCGTCCCGCCGCCGGTGCGGCGGGGCGCCTTCCTGCGCGGGGCCGCGGCCTTCGGGGTGTCCGGCGAGGCCGGCGGCGCCGGGGAGCCGAGCGCACTCCCCGCCTCCTCCTGCACGGAGGCCGCCTGGCTGGCGGCGCGGTCGGCGAAGTCGTTCAGCGGGTCGCCGTCGACCTGGTGGGCGGGGACGTAGCGGAACTCCACGGAGCGTCCGTCGAGCAGCTCGTCGATGCGCACGACCAGGTCCTGGTTGGCGACGGGCTTGCCGGCGGCGGTCTTCCAGCCGTTGCGCTTCCAGCCGGGCAGCCAGGTCGTGACGGCCTTCATCGCGTACTGGGAGTCCATGCGGATCTCCAGCGGCACGTCCGGCGCGACCGCCGCGAGCAGCCGCTCCAGAGCGGTGAGTTCGGCGACGTTGTTGGTGGCCCGGCCGAGCGGGCCGGCCTCCCAGCGGGCGGGGGTCCGCTCGTCGTCGGAGACCACCCACGCCCATCCGGCCGGTCCGGGGTTTCCCTTCGAAGCCCCGTCGCACGCGGCCACCACACGTTCACGCATACGCACGATCATGCCACGGGCGCGCGGGCCACCGCTCCGGCACCCTCGGCCTCACACCTCCTTCACCGACGGCATCTGCCCCTCGGTGGTCGTCACGTCGATCACCGAGAAGTTCGCGCCCTGCGGATCGCTCAGCGCCGCGAACCGGCCGAAGGGGCTGCTCATCGGCCCGAAGCGGAGGACGGCGCCGAGCTTGACGGCACGCTCGACCGCCCGGTCGCAGTCGTCCACGGTGAAGTAGACGTTGATGTACGACGGCACCTCGGGCGGGAAGTCGTCGGTCATCTTCATCCGCCCGAGGACGGGGTCGCCGCCCACGTCGAACATGCGGTAGTCGACGGCGTGGTCCTCCATCTGCTTCATCCGGTAGGGAAAGACGGCGGAGAGGAAGGTGTCGGCCTTCTCCGGTTCCCGTGTGAAGACCTCGGCCCAGCAGTACGCGCCCGGGGTGCCGGTCGTCTCGAAGCCCTCGTGGCTGCCGGCCTGCCAGACGCCGAACACGGCCCCGCTGGGCTCCCGGGCCAGGCACATCGTGCCGAAGTCACCGACCTGCATCGGCTCCATCAGCACCTCCCCGCCGTGGTCCCGGACCTTCTGCGCGGTGGCGGCGGCGTCCGGCACGGCGAAGTACAGGCACCACTGCGACTGCCCCTCCTGTCCGGGCATGGGCGGGACGACGGCGGCCACCGCCTTGCCGTCCACAGCGGCCTGTGTGTAGTTGCCGTACTCCGACGACGACTCGCCGAAGGTCCAGCCGAGGACGTCACCGTAGAAGCGCTTGGCTCCCTCGACGTCACTGAACATCGCGTCGGCCCAACAGGGCGTTCCCTCGGGTTGCACGGCCATACTGAGACCCTCCTGGTGCGGTATGTCTGGATAGTCACGCTTGCCACCCCGCTGCTCACGCTAGCCATGCCACCCTCGGCGCGCTCGCCGAGGGACCGGGTCCGAATCGGGACGTCGAGCGATTACAGACAGTGATGACTTGAGCACTTCAGATCATCCTTGAGGGTGAACAGCGCGCGGGAAACCCGGCCGCGGAGATGAGCGGAAGCGTGCATTCAGCCGCGCGCCGCAGGTTTGACACAAGCGGCAGGTTTGCACAACCCGCGCGCGCAGCCGCCCCCTTTCACGCCTTACCCGGTGATCATCCGGCCTGTTTGGCTGGGCGTGCGCAGCGCCACTGGCACACCACTGCCCCATCTCGTCACCCCCGTTCCGCCCTGCCTGGAGGGAAAGTGTCCACACCGGACAGCGCCACCGGTTCCGTCGTCGAAGAACCCGCCCCCGCACCGGACGGGCAGCTCAGCAGTCTGAGCACCCGGGCGGCGCGCCAGCTCACCACGACCACCAAGTCCGAACCGCAGATGCAGGCCATCACCTCCCGATGGCTGCTGAAGACGCTGCCGTGGGTGGACGTGAAGGGTGGCGCCTACCGGGTCAACCGCCGTCTCCAGCTGCGCACCGGGCGCGGCCGGGTGCACTTCGAGCACAACGGCGCCGACGACATCCGGGTCGTCCCGGAGACCCTGACCGAACTGCCGGTCCTGCGCGGCTATCCCGACGGCGAGGTGCTGCGGGAGCTCGCGGGCCGCTTCCGGCCCCGCGAGGTGCGCGCCGGACAGGTGCTGTTCGAGGCCGGCCAGCCGGTGACCGAGGCGTACCTGGTCGTGCACGGCCGGTTCACCCGCTACACCAACGGCAAGTACGGCGCCGAGGAGATCACCGGGGTCGTCTCCGCCGGCGACCAGATGGGCGACGAGGCGGTCGGCCAGTCCGACCCGCTGTGGCTGTCCTCGGTGCGCGCCGACACCGCGGGCGTGGTGCTCTCGCTGCCCTGGACCGCCGTCGAGGAGGTCACCCAGCGGGTACCGTCCCTCGCCGCGCATCTGCAGGCGTACGTCGAGCAGCAGCGCCTGCCCATGAACCGCAAGGGCGAGGCCGAGGTGCCGGTGCAGGCCGGCCACACCGGCGAGCCGACCCTGCGGGGCGGCTTCGTGGACTACGAACTCGCCCCGCGCGAATACGAGTTGTCGCTCACCCAGACCGTGCTGCGGGTGCACACCCGCATCGCCGACCTCTACAACGACCCGATGGACCAGACCCAGCAGCAGCTGCGCCTGACGGTCGAGGAGATCCGCGAGCGCCAGGAGTGGGAGCTGGTCAACAACCGGGAGTTCGGGCTCCTGCACAACGTCGACTACGGCCAGCGGATCAGCACCTTCACCGGCCCGCCGACGCCGGACGACATGGACGAGCTGCTGTCCATGCGGCGCAAGACCAAGGTGTTCCTCGCGCACCCGAAGGCGATCGCGGCGTTCTTCCGGCAGTGCAACCGGCGCGGTCTGGTGCCCGGCACCGCGAGCGTCGACGGGCACGAGGTGCCGGCCTGGCGCGGGGTGCCGATCTACCCGTGCAGCAAGATCCCGATCCGTGACGACCACACGACCAGCATCCTCGCGCTGCGCACCGGCGAGGCCGACCAGGGCGTCGTCGGCCTCTACCAGACCGGTATCCCGGACGAGTTCCAGCCCGGCCTGAACGTCCGCTTCATGGGCATCAACGAACAGGCCGTCATCAACTACCTGGTCACCGCCTACTACTCGATGGCCATCCTCGTCCCCGACGCGGCAGGGATCCTGGAGAACGTCCAGCTCGGCCGGACCGCCGACTGACGGCCTGGAGCGCGCCATGAGCACACCCACCACCGCCTACACACTGCCCGGGCCGCCGAACCTCGCCCAGGCACTGCGCCCGGTGCGGCGCACCGGCGTGATCCCCGGCCTGCGCTGCCGGCCGGCCGTGCCCGCCGACCCCGAGAAGGCCGCCGAGATCGACCGCCGGCTGGAGGAATGGGCCCGGGAGCTGGACCTGTTCCCGGAGTCCTGGACGGGTGACTTCTCCGGCTTCCAGTTCGGCCGGGCCGTCGTCCTGCAGCACCCGGGCGGCCTCGACCTGGACCGGCTCACCGCGGCCGGCAAGCTGCTGCTCGCCGAGAACATCGTGGACTCCTGCTACTGCGAGGAGGACGAGGGGCGGGGCGGATCACGCAGCGGCCTCGGCGGCCCGCTGATCATCGCCCAGTCGGCGCTCGATCCGTACCACGGCATCCCGGAGCTGGAGACCGAGTGGCGCGAGGGCATCGAGGCCGACGGCCCGCTGCGCTCGTACCACCACGCCCTCGCGGACTACGCCACCTTCGCCACACCCAGCCAGACCGACCGGTTCGTCCACGACATCGCCCGGCTGCACCTGGGCTATCTCGGCGAGGCCGCCTGGATGGAGTCCCGGTACATGCCGCGGATCTGGGAGTACCTGGTGATGCGGCAGTTCAACAACTTCCGCCCCTGTCTGTCACTGGTCGACGCGGTGGACGGCTACGAACTGCCCGAGCAGGTCTACGCCCGCCCGGAGATCCAGCGGATCACCGCCCTCGCGTGCAACGCCACGACGATCGTGAACGACCTGTACTCCTTCACCAAGGAGCTGGCGAGCGATCCGGACCACCTCAATCTGCCGCAGGTGGTCGCGGCCAACGACCGGCGCGGGCTGAAGGCGGCCTATCTGAAGTCCGTCGAGATCCACAACCAGGTCATGGAGGCCTTCGAGGAGGAGTCGGCCGCGCTGTCGGCCACCTCGCCCGTGATCGCGCGCTACGCCGAGGGCCTGGCCGCCTGGGTCTCCGGCAACCACGAGTGGCACGCCACCAACACCCACCGCTACCACCTGCCCGACTACTGGTGATCCACGCGTTCACCGGCCGTAGTCCGGCTGCACCACAACGCTGTCATACGTGTCCAGAGGAGTTTTCGTTGACCACCGCCCCCGCCCGCACCACCACCGTTCCGGTCCCGACCCAGTCCATCTACCAGACCCGGGTCGCGGACTACTGGAACGCCGAGGAGAATCCGGTCAACCTCGAACTCGGCAGGATCGACGACCTGTACCACCATCACTACGGCATCGGTGAGGCCGACCGGTCGGTGCTGGAGGAGCCCGACCCCGAGCTGCGCAAGGAGCGCATCACCAGCGAGCTGCACCGGCTGGAGCACGCCCAGGCGGAGCTGCTCGCCTCCCACCTCGGCCCGCTCACGCCCACCGACCGGGTCTTCGACGCCGGCTGCGGCCGGGGCGGCGGCAGCATCGTCGCGAACCTGCGCCACGGCTGCCACGCCGACGGCGTCACCATCTCGGCCAAGCAGTGCGACTTCGCCAACGAGATGGCCCGCAAGCGGGGCGTCGACGACAAGGTGCGCTACCACCACCGCAACATGCTGGACACGGGCTTCGAGACGGGTGCGTACGCGGCCTCGTGGAACAACGAGTCCACGATGTACGTCGAGCTGGAGCTGCTGTTCGCCGAGCACGCCCGGCTGCTGCGCCGCGGCGGACGGTATGTGACGGTCACCGGCTGCTACAACGACACCTACGGCCGGGCCTCGCGCGAGGTGTCGCTGATCAACGCGCACTACATCTGCGACATCCACCCGAGGTCGGAGTACTTCCGGTCGATGGCGAAGAACCGGCTGGTGCCGGTCCATGTGGAGGACCTGACCGCGGCGACGATCCCGTACTGGGAACTGCGCAAGCAGGCCGACCATCTGGTGACGGGTATCGAGGACGCCTTCCTGGACGCCTACCGCAACGGCAGCTTCCAGTACCTGCTGATCGTGGCCGACCGGGTCTGATCCCGAGCCGGCGAGGCGGGGCGCCGAGGTTGACCCCGGCGCCCCGCCGAGCTGGTCGTACGGCTGCCGCCCTACTCCCCCGCGTACGCCTTCTCCAGGGCGGCGACGTCCAGCTTTCCCATGCTCATCATGGCGGTGGCGACGCGGGCCGCCCGCTGCGGGTCCGAGTCGTTCAGGAGGCCGGTCATCCGGTCGTAGACGACCTGCCAGGAGACGCCGTACCGGTCCTTGAGCCAGCCGCAGGGGCCGGGCTCGCCGCCGCCCTCGGTGAGCCTGGTCCAGTAGGAGTCGATCTCTTCCTGGTCGGCACAGAAGATCTGGAAGGAGATCGACTCGTTGAACGTGAACTGGGGGCCGCCGTTGAGGGCGATGAACTTCTGGCCGTTGGCCGTGAACTCGACCACCAGCACCGATCCGGCCGGGCCGGGCCCTGCTTCGGTGTGGCGGGTGACGTGGCCGATGGACGAGTTCTTGAAGACCGACACGTAGAACTCGGCGGCTTCCTCGGCCTTGCCGTCGAACCAGAGACAGGTGGTGAAACCGTCGGTGGTCATGAGTACCTCCTGGGCGGGGAACGCGGTCATCAGTACCGACCGTTCCGCACGGCGAAACTCATCGGCCGGGACGGTGCCGGTCAGGCCGCCAGGCAGAGCACGTTGGACGGGCGGTGCGGTACGGCGGCCGGACGGCGCTGCGGGTGCGTGCGCCGCGTGAGCTCGCCGTGTGCCAACGACAGCAGGTCACCCAGGCCCAGTCCGAGGGCGTGCGCGGCGGCCGCGAGGACCTCCGAGGAGGCCTCCTTGCGGCCCCGCTCGATCTCGGAGAGGTAGGGCAGCGAGATCCGGGCCGTGTCGGCCACGTCCTTCAGCGTGCGGTCCTGCGCCCGCCGCTCGCGCCGCAGCACCTCTCCGACCAGATCACGCCAGAGGGGCTCTTTGCCCTCCCCCTCCGTCGGTTCCGTCCCGGGCGCCTGCGGGCGGACGGGTGCGGGCCGCAGCGGGATCACTCGGGCTTCGTCGCTCACCTGGTTCGTCACCCACGTCAGCCTAGGAGCCGCAGGCCGCGGGGCAAGGGCTCGGCGTTGCGCCCTGAGGGAAACCGGCTCAGCGCCTGAGCACGAACCGGGCACGCACCCGCTTGCCGACGGGGACGCGCTCGGCCGTGACCTCCACGGCCAGGGCGTCCACGATCTCCAGGCCGTGCCGTCCGACTCGTGCCGGGTCCCTGGGGTAGCGGTGGGGCAGCGCCGAGCTGCTGTCGTAGACGCACACCGTGATCGCGCTGTCCGTGCCCTCCAGCTCCAGGATGTAGGGGCCGTTGCTGTGCCGCTCGGCGTTGGTGACCAGTTCGCTCACGAGCAGGAGCAGTTCACCGTCGGCGCCGCGGTCGGGCGCGGCGCACCACTCGGTCTTCAGCTGCTCCAGGAACCGGGCCGCGAAGGCGCGCGCCTCCGCTATGGAGCCGGGTTCACCGGTGTAGTGCTCGGCGCGCCGCAGCGGTTCCACGGGTACATCGAAACCAGTCGGTATCACGTCCCCGCCCACGTACTCGGTCATGCTGTCTCTCTCGAATGCCGGGTCCGGCCTTTCGTCCGTTGCACCGGTCCTGCTACCCCGAGCCGGGCGCGGCAGTCCCCCGAAGCGTTCGCCGAGCGCGTGGCGATGCTCACCCTCAGGACGGGCTCGGGGAGAGTGATCCCGGCCCGGCGGAGGGGGACGAGGAGGGCGACCCGGCCGGCGACGACTCCGGCGACGCACCGGAGGCGGGCGGAGACGACGACGGAGAGGGTGACGGAGAGGTCGTCGGGGAGGTCGTCGAGGACGTACCCGGCGACGTAGGAGGCGAAGCGGGGGACGCGGAAGACGTGGGGGAGGCGGACGGCGAGGACGACGTCGGCGACGGGGGCGCGCTCGACACGGACACGGACGGGGACGGGGACGGGGTCGACGGGCTCGGCCTGCCGGATGGGGACGGGCAGTGCTGCGCGCCGGGCGGGCACGACGGCGACGGTGACGGCGGCGGGTTCCAGGGGTGCGGGTCCTTCGGCGGCGCGGTGTGCCGGTCGTGGTGCCAGCCCTGGTCGCCGTGCGGGCGGTGGATCCAGTCGTCGTGGTGGGGGTCGTACAGCACGAAGACGTCGACGACCGTCGGCGCGGGCGTCACGACGACCACGTTCGAGGACCGGTACGCCGGCCAGCGCGAGCCCACCAGCCGGGGCGTGTTCTTCTCGGCGACCGGCGAGGTCAGCGGATTGCCGCAGGCACAGCGCACCCGGGGCACACCATGGCTGTCCACCAGCACGGCGGTGCCCGCCTGGAGCACGGACTGGTAGCTGGTGGCGGCGCCGTCGCGGTAGCCGTGGTTGGTGACGCGGGTGTCGACGCGCAGCTGGACCGGGGTGAGCGAGCGCAGATAGGCGGGTACGCCGGCCGGCCGGACGCCGGCCACGGAGGCGAACGCCCTGGTCTTGGCCGCGTCCGTCTGGAGGGCCCTGACCTGCTGCTCGACGTCGCAGGCGGCGACGTTCCGGGTGCCGCCGTACAGTCCGGGCGCCCCGCCCTGCACCCCCCGGACCGCGCCCGCCGGAGCGGAGGGCACGGCGGATGCGGAGGCGGGGGGCGGGACAGAACTCCGCTCGGCCGTCGAAGCCGTGAAGGGATCCTGCCCGGCGCTGGCGGCCGGCTGGAGGAAGACCTCGCCGCCCTTCGCGGACGAGCCGCCACCCGAACGGGTGAACACGACGGCGAGCACCACGGCGGCGACCACGACGGCGCTGAGGGCGCTGAGAGCGCCGATGCGCGGTATCGACTTCCACCACGGCCCGTGCGGCTCCTTGGGTCCGCCGACGCCCCCCGAGGGCCCGGCGGGCGGGCCGGAGGGCGGCTGGGAGGAGCCCGACAAGGGGCCGGGGGGCGGGCCGGAGGGGCGGTCCGAGGACGGAGGTTCGACGCTCACGAGCACCTCTTCCCGGCGCAGTTCCGTCTGGTGCCTTCAGTTCGTTTCGGCTGCGCATTGAGCCCATTGTGTGTCGCAGAGTCACGGCGGTCGCAAGCCGACGGGCGGGACGCGCGGCCGCTGCTTAGCGTGAACGGTGTGAGCCCTCCGACCACCCCCGCGCGGCCCGTCGCCCGCCACGGCTGGGCGCAGGCCCTCGGCGCGATGCTGACCGGACTGGCCGTCATGGCACTCGTGGCGGCACTGGGGCTGTGGGCGGCCGGTGCGGCGGATCTGCCGGACGGCGCGTTCCCGAGGGTGGTGGTCGCGACCCTGGCGACGGCCGTCGGCGGCAGCGTCGAACTGTCCGGCAACGCGGGGGTGCTGGCGGAGAGCCACGCCGGGCTGACCGTGATCCCGCTGTCGGTGACGCTCGTCGGTGCCCTGGTGATCGGGGCGGGCTTTCTGCGCCCGCTGCGGCACCGGGCGGTGGCCTCGGCCGCGGAACTGGCCGGCTGGGCGGCGCGGCTCGCGGTGCTGTGGCTGCTGGCGCTGATCGGGCTGGCCCTCGGTGCCCGGCAGACCTTCGCGGTCGACGTGGGCAGCGGCACCCTCAGCGATCTGGCCGGGCTGTTCAACGCCGCGCCGAAGGTCGGGTTCACCACGGACGTCCCGCTGACGGTGCTGTTCGGGCTGCTGTGGCTGGCCGGCGTGCTGCTGCTGGCGGTGCTGGTCGCGCGGGGGGCTCCGCTGCCGGGGCGGCTGCTGCGCTTCCAGGAGTCGGTACGCCCGGCGGCGCACGCGATGGTCGTGCTGCTGCTCGGCTACGTCGTCCTCGGCCTCGTCATCGCGCTGATCACCGCGGCCACCCGCGGGCACGTCGCCGCGACCCTGGCGCTGATCCTGCTCGGCCTGCCCAACCTGGTCTGGATGGCCCTCACCGTCGGTCTGGGCGCCACCTGGGACGGCCGGGTGGACGGACCGTTCGGGCTGCCGGCGCCGCATGTCCTGGACGTGCTGCTGCGCACCCCGGGCGGCTCGGAACTGAATCTGCGCACGCTCACCGCCCACGACGGCCGCTGGTGGTGGCTGGCGGTCGTGGACGCGGTCCTGCTGCTGGCTGTCGCGTTCCGGATGGCGGCGCGCTCACCGGCCCGGATCCGGCTGTGGCAGCACGCCCTGCACCTGGCCGTCGCACTGGCGCTGGCCGTGCTGATGATCTGCCTGACGGGCCGTGTCTCGGCGCACTACGGGCTGTCCCTGCTCGGCATCGGCAACCTCGGCGGCGGGCTGTCCGGCGAGCTGTTTCTTGAGCCGCGGCTCTGGCAAGCGGTGGGCCTGGGCGCCCTGTGGGGCCTGGTCGCCGGGCTGCTGGGCGGGCTGCTGGCGCTGCCGGTGCGCCGGCGGGGCGAGGTCGGTGAGCCGCCTGCGCCGTGAGTTGCTCCTAGCGCCCCCCGTCACGCACGTCCCCCTTCGCTCACGCCGGGAACACCGGCTCGGCCCAGTGCGGGGGCCGCGGAGCATCGGTGACCGTGCGGTCGGGGGCCGGGCGCGGCTCCGTCGCGGGCGCCCGGGGGCCGTCGGCCGGCGGCCGCGCGGCGGTGACCGTGGTGGCCGCCGCGGCCCGCAGCGCGGCGACGAAGTCGAGGCAGGTGTCGTACCGCTCGTCCGGGCTCTTGGCGAGGGCCCGGGCGAGGACGGCGTCGACCGCCGGGGCGAGGCCGGGGCGGGCCGCGCTCGGTGGAGGCGGTTCGTCGTACTGGTGGGCCCACAGCAGCGCCATGTCGTCCTCGCGCCGGAAGGGCGGGCGGCCGGCGAGGGTCTCGTAGACGACGCAGGCCAGCCCGTAGACGTCGCAGCGGCCGTCGACGGGGCGGCCGGAGATCTGTTCGGGCGCGACGTAGTCGAGGGTGCCGACGAACTGGCCGACGCTGGTGAAACCGGTCAGGGACAGCGACTTCTTGGTGAGCCCGAAGTCGGTGAGGTACACGTGCTCGGGGTGGTCGCGGTCGGTGCCCTCGGCGATCAGGATGTTGCCGGGCTTGACGTCCCGGTGGACCAGGCCGTGTTCGTGGGCGGCGTCGAGGGCGGAGGCCGCCTGTCCGGCGATGCGGACGGCGTCCGGCACCGGCAGCGCGCCGTGGGCGTCCAGCAGATGGCGCAGGTCGCTGCCGGAGACGTACCGCATGGCGATGTAGAGCACCCCGTCCGTCTCGCCGGCGTCGAAGACGGGCACGATGTGCGGGTGGTCGATCGCGGCGGCCACCTGGGACTCGTGGGTGAACCGTTTGCGGAAGGTGTCGTTGCGGGCGAGTTCGGGCGCGAGCAGTTTCAGGGCGACCGTGCGGTCCAGTCGCAGGTCGTGGGCGCGGAAGACGACGGCCATGCCGCCGCGCCCGACCTCGCTCTCGACCCGGTAGTTCGCCACCGTCCGGCCGATCAGTTCCGCGGGCCGGCCGGAGAACAGGCTGGTCTCGCGGTCCATCAGGGCTCACCGTCGGGCGTCACCAGCCGGGTCGGGGCGTGTCCGGGCCCGTTGTCGCCGGTGACCGCGCGGTCGGTGGCGTAGGTGGTCAGCCGCCGGCCGTCGCCGTACATCCAGCGGCTCTCCTCGGGGTCGTAGAGCCAGACGGCCTCGCCGTCGACGACGATCCCGATCCGCAGGCCGCGGGTGCGGTCCGTGAACTCCTCGCCGGCGAGGGAGCCGGCTGCCAGCTCGTCCACGGCGCAGCGGTAGGCGGCGAGGGCCTCGGTGACGCGGGCCAGCAGGGGCCGGGGGTCGGCGGCGCCGGGCGGGCCGTCGGCGACGGGCGGGTCCTCGGGTACGGCGACGAGCCCGCGCCCGTCGACCCAGGCGGCCCAGCCGTTGGCGCAGCCGATGTGCGCCCAGTCGCCGCGCCGCTCCAGGAGCTGGACCGGCAGCAGGGGGTCGAGGGGCACGGTGGGCCGGGCCGGGTCGGGGGCCTCCCAGGCGGGCATGCCGCGCGGCGGGACGACGTGCGTGGGCCGGAATCCGGGACCGGGCGCTCCGCTCATCGGGCGCCTCCTTCCGCGTGGGGGTCGTGCTGCTTGCGGGTGCGGGTCGTCGTGCCGTACGTCCGCCTGCGCGTGCCGCTACTTCCGCATCACGGCCGGCTCCTGCCGGCGCAGCAGCCGGGCGACGGCGAGGCCGCACAGGGTGGACAGCACCAGCAGCATGGCCAGGTCGAGCAGCCAGGTGCCCGGCGTGTGCCGGAAGAGCGGGTCGGCGGTCAGGTCGCCGGGGACGAGCCGGGACAGCCCGACCGTCCCGGCCATGGCGCCGAGCGCCCAGCGCGAGGGCACGAGCCAGGACAGCTGCTCCAGACCGGGCACGCCGTGGAGCGTGAGCAGGGCCCCGCAGAAGACGACCTGGACGATGGCGAGGAGCACCAGCAGCGGCATCGTCACCTCCTCCTTGCGCACCAGCGCGGAGACGAGCAGGCCGAGCATCATGGCGGTGAACGCGAGCAGGGCGACGGCCAGGGTGATCTCGGCGAGCGGCGGCAGCAGTACGCCCTTGCCGCCGGGGGCGTCGAGGTCGACGCCGAGCAGGGCGACCAGGGTAAGGACGACGGCCTGCGCGACGGTGACCGTGCCGAGCACCACGATCTTGGACAGCAGGTACGCCGATCTGGGCAGGCCGACGGCGCGTTCGCGCCGGTAGACGGGGCGTTCCTTGACGAGTTCGCGCACCGCGTTCGCGGCGCCGGTCAGCACGGCGCCGACACACAGGATGAGCAGCGTGTTCATCGCCGTGTCCGGGGTGAGGCGCCCGCCTGCCAGGGCGCGCGCCATGGCGCCCATGACGAACGGCAGGGCGGTCATGACGACCAGGAAGGTGCGGTCGGCGCTCAGCACGGCCGTGTAGCGGCGGACCAGGGTGCCGAGCTGGGCGCCCCAGCCGCGTGGCCGGGGCGGCGGTGCCGGGGGGACGGGGGCCGGTCCGGGGTGGTGGGGCTGGGTCGTGGCGTCGGTGACGTAGTGCCGGTGGAACGGCGATGCGCGGTACTGCCCGGCCCAGTCGCGGTCCGGCTCGCGGTCGAAGGCCTCGAAGGCCTCCGGCCACTGCTCGTGGCCGAGGAAGGCGAGGGCGTCGTCGGGCAGGCCGTAGTACGCCACTCTGCCGCCGGGGGCGAGGACCAGCAGGCGGTCGCAGAGGCCGAGGCTGAGCACGCTGTGGGTGACCACGACGACCGTGCGGCCGTCGTCGGCGAGGCCGCGCAGCATGGTCATCACCGAGCGGTCCATGCCGGGGTCGAGCCCGGAGGTCGGCTCGTCGAGGAAGAGCAGCGAGGGTTTGGTGAGCAGTTCCAGGGCGACGCTGACCCGCTTGCGCTGTCCGCCGGAGAGGCGGTGCACGGGCTGGTCGGCGCGGTGTTCGAGGCCGAGCTCCCGGATGACCTCGGTCACCCGGGCCTGTCGCTCGGCGGGGGCGGTGTCCTCGGGGAAGCGCAGTTCGGCGGCGTAGGTGAGGGCGGCGCGCACGGTGAGCTGGGGGTGCAGGATGTCGTCCTGCGGGACCAGGCCGATGCGCCCGCGCAGTTCGGCGTAGTCGCGGTAGAGGTCGCGGCCGTCGTAGAGGACGGTGCCGCGGTCGGCGGGCCGCTGTCCGGTCAGGGCGTTCAGCAGGGTGGACTTGCCGGCGCCGCTCGGTCCGACCACGGCGAGCAGGCACTTCTCGCCCACCGGGAAGGACACGTGGTCCAGGAGCACCGTGCGCCCGCCGTCGACGGTGACGGTGAGTTCCTGCACGTCGAGGGAGACCTCGCCGGTGTCGACGTACTCCTGGAGTTCCGTGCCGACGAGGCAGAACGCGGAGTGTCCGATGCCAATGATGTCGCCGGGGCCGACGCGGGCGCGGGTGACCGGCCGGCCGTTGAGGTACGTGCCGTTGTGGCTGTCCAGGTCGGCGATCTCGTACGTGCCGTCCG
Organism: Streptomyces sp. MUSC 14; assembly: GCF_001866675.1. Lineage (NCBI taxonomy): Bacteria > Bacillati > Actinomycetota > Actinomycetes > Kitasatosporales > Streptomycetaceae > Streptomyces > Streptomyces sp. MUSC 14. The sequence continues at coordinate 89,363 of NZ_MLYN01000056.1, read as the reverse complement.
GGCGGGCGCGCAGTTCGGCGTGCCGGCGGGAGACGGTCAGGTCGTCCACCACCAGGTCGTTGTCGGGGGCCCGGCCGATGCGGACCGTGCGCGGGGGCAGCGGGCGGACGCTGGTGGGGCGGCGGAAGGTGCCGGTGAGCCGGGGCTGCGATACGGCGCAGGGGCGGTCGGGGGCGGGTTCCGGGGTGTCGGCGGGCACCGCGCGGGGGCCGTCGGCGGGGCTGCCGAAGCGGATCTCGCTGCCGGGGCGGACGGCCCAGCGGTCGATCCTGCGGCCGTCGGCGTAGGTGCCGTTGGTGCTGTGCTGGTCGGCCAGGGTCCAGTGATCGTGGTCGCAGCGCAGCACGGCGTGGTGCCACGAGACCCGGGCATCGTCGAAGACGATGTCGCTCAACGGGTCGCGTCCGACGTGGTAGTCGCGTCCCGGGCTCATCACCGTGGAGCCCGTGTCGGTCTCCAGGACGAGTTCGGACGCCGTCGGGGCGACCGGCCGCTCCGCCATGGTCAGAATTCTACCGATTGGCCCCGCTATGGGCCTCCCCGCCCACTCCGCTTCTTCGCCCAGGACCCCATGGACACGTGTCAGGCGACGGGCACGACGAGGGCGGGCAGGGTGCGCTGCATCCGGAGCGCGTCGACGGACTCGGCGAGCAGCTCGTACTCGGTGGTGTCGTCGCTGGCGGCGATCCGCACCAGCCGGCCGCCCGCCAGCTCGTCGGCCACCTGCTCCTGCCGGACGTCGTCGGCGCACCAGGCACGCAGCAGCGCGGGCACGTCGGCGACCGTCTCGGCGACGGGCACCAGCGCGCCCACGGGGAAGGAGGCGTCCTCGGGGCTCGGGTCGAGCCGCTCGGCGATCCAGGACGCCCGGTCCCGTAACCACCACAGGGCGAGGGCCAGTGTCGGCGCGCGATAGGTGCCGAGCGGTACGCCGATGCGCCGGCCGTCGCACATGCCGTACGCCGTGACATGGCACAGGAATTCGTCGTGCACGTCTCACTCCCCCGTCGCCTCGCTGGTGTGCCGGCCGAAGCCCCGCCTTCCCGTCCGGCTCCTGTGCGGTGAAGTGCCCCTGACGTTCGAGTATCGCCTCTCCCGAAACACTGTCACCATGCCTTTCCGGCCAGCCTGTTGGCATATTCGGTGCCCGTTCTGGCCGGAATGCGCCGAGGTGCGCGCGGCCCCCGGGCATTACCGGAGAGGTAATCGACCCGCCCCGCAGGCCTCAGGCAAGGTGGTCACACCGGATCGGCGGAACCCAGGATCCGGGCCCGACCAGCACTGACGACCTCGATGGAGGCTGATTCACCATGTCCGCGAACACCGACCGTTACGAGACCGCGGCCGCCCGTTACTTCGAGGCCTGGAACGCCACCGAGCCGGAGGCGCTGAAGAAGGCGGTCGCCGCCGCGTGGACCGCGGACGGCGGTTACACCGACCCGCTCGCCGACGTCCGCGGCCACGAGGGCGTCGCGGCCGTGATCGCCGCCGCCCACGAGCAGTTCCCGGGGTTCGTCTTCCGCCCGCTCGGCACGGTGGACGGCCACCACGACACCGCGCGCTTCGGCTGGGAGCTGGTGAGCGAGGACGGTGCGGCACCGGTCGCCGGGTTCGACGTGGTCACCCTGGACGAGGAGGGCCGCATCCGGCAGGTGCTGGGCTTCCTGGACCGGGTGCCGCAGGGCGCCTGACGCCCCGGCCGACGACCGGACCGCCGGCGTCGCGGCGGCCTCGGCCGGCCCACGGCCCGAGCGAGGGGCTGTCCTTCCGTCCCGCTTCCCCCACACTGAGTGGCATGCACCTGCGCATCGAAGGCCACACCCTGCCCGGCCGCGCCTGCGGGAGCGGGCCGGACTTCCCGGGGGCCGGCGGGATCGAGGTGGCGGTCCAGCGCAAGGACCGGCCGGCCGAGCTGCTCGATCCGCAGCCCGGCGACGCCCCGACGGCGACATGGACGCTTCCGTGCACGTTCACCGCCGACGGCGAGCTGCGCGGCCCGTACGTGCAGAACCGGCTCGGCGGACGCTTCGTCTATCTCTCCTGGGTCGGCAGGCAGCCGCAGGAGGAGGCGTCCCGGATGTTCCGGCGCGCCAAGCTGATGCTCGCGGACGTGCCGCCCGAGGTGCTCGCCGAGGCGCGGCGGCGCGGCACGCTCGTGGGCCGGCTCGCCCTCACCGATGCCAGGGGCCGTCCGGTGTGCGGGCGGGTGGTGCCCCCGGCGGTGGTGTGGAGCGCGGGCGAGCCGGCGGGCACGTGAGCTTCCGTCCCGCTGCCCTACGGCGTGGCTACGGACGGACGATCGCGTCGATCCGGGCCAGTTCCTCCGTGTCGAAGTCCAGGTTCCGGATCGCGCCGACGCTGTCCTCGACCTGCTGCGCGCTGCTCGCGCCGACCAGCGCGGAGGTGACCCGGCCGCCGCGCAGCACCCAGGCCAGGGCGAGCTGGGCCAGGGTCTGGCCGCGGGACTTCGCGATCTCGTCCAGGGCGCGCAGCCGCGCGACGAGGTCCTCGGTCACGGCGTCGGAGTTCAGGAAGGGGCTGTCGCTCGCGGCGCGGGAGCCCTCGGGGATGCCGTCGAGGTAGCGGCCGGTGAGCAGGCCCTGCTCCAGCGGGGAGTAGGCGATGGAGCCGACCCGGAGCTCGTCCAGGGCGTCGAGCAGGCCCTCGTCCTCGGGGCGCCGGTCGAGCATCGAGTAGCGCGGCTGGTGGATGAGGAGCGGGGTGCCGAGGCCGGCCAGGATGCGGGCGGCCTCGCGGGTCTGCTCGGCGGAGTAGTTGGAGACGCCGACGTAGAGTGCCTTGCCCTGCTGCACCGCCGAGTGCAGCGCGCCCATCGTCTCCTCCAGCGGAGTCTCCGGGTCGGGGCGGTGCGAGTAGAAGACGTCGACGTACTCCAGGCCCATCCGCTTCAGGCTCTGGTCGAGCGAGGAGAGCAGGTACTTGCGCGAACCCCATTCGCCGTACGGGCCGGGCCACATGAGATAGCCGGCCTTGGTGGAGATCACCAGCTCGTCGCGGTACGGCGCGAAGTCGGCCGTCAGGGCCTCGCCTAGCGCGGACTCGGCGGCGCCGGGCGGCGGGCCGTAGTTGTTGGCGAGGTCGAAGTGGGTGATGCCGAGGTCGAAGGCGCGGCGCAGGATGGCGCGCTGGGCCTCGACGGGCCGGTCCGGGCCGAAGTTGTGCCACAGGCCGAGGGACAGCGCGGGGAGCTTGAGCCCGCTGCGTCCGGTGCGCCGGTAGGGCATGTCGTCGTAGCGGTCGGGGTGTGCGGTGTGCAACGCGACTCCAGAGGGGTGGGCACAGGGTCTGCCAGGGCCACTCTCGCGCGCACCACACGCAGCGGTCCAACGGGAGAATCCGATGGAATTGTGCGACTAGGCTTCTCAATCATGGAACTGCGCCAACTCCAGCACTTCGTCGCGGTCGCCGAGGACCAGCACTTCACCCGGGCCGCCGAGCGCCTGATGGTGTCCCAGTCGGGGCTGTCGGCCTCGATCCGGGCGCTGGAGCGGGAGCTGCGGGCGCCGCTGTTCGTGCGGACCACGCGCCGGGTGACGCTCACCGAGGCGGGACGGGCGCTGCTCGCGGAGGCCGAGCGGATCCTGGCGCAGGTGCGCTCGGCGCACGAGGCGGTGGCGGCGGTGCAGGGCGTGCTGCGCGGCACGCTGGCGCTCGGCACCGAGCAGTGCATCGCCGGGGTGCACGTGGCGCGGCTTCTGGCGGGCTTCCGGGGGCGGCATCCGGACGTGGAGATCCGGCTACGGCAGGCGGGCTCGGGCGCCCTGGCCGAGGAGGTCACGGCCGGGCGGCTGGACCTGGCCTTCGCCTACCGCACGCAGGCGGACTCCGATCAGCTGCGTTCGGTGGCGCTGACGAGCGAGCCGATGACCGTGCTGTGCCATCCCGGCCACCGGCTGGCGTCGGCGGGCGCGGCACTCACGCCGGAGGACCTGGCCGGGGAGGTCTTCGTCGACTTCCATCCGGACTGGGGCCCGCGCCGTGCGACCGACGCCGCGTTCGCCGCCGCGGGCGTACGGCGCACGGTCGCGCTGGAGGTCAACGACGTGCACAGCCTGCTGGACCTGGTGGACGAGAACCTGGGGATCGCGGTCGTACCCCGGCACTTCCGGCACAAGCGGCCCGCGCTCACGGCGCTCCCGCTGAAGGGCACGGACGAGGCGGCGTACGAGACGGTCGCCCTGCTGCCGCCGGACCGCGCCACCAGCCCCGCCGCCCGCGCGCTGGTCACCCTCCTCGAAACCGGAGGCGGGACAGGGGGGTTTGCACCACCCCAGGAGGGGCCCCAGGCCTCCTGATCCGGGCCGCCCGCCGCAGCAGACTCAAGACCGTCGGCATACCGATGACGACTGACGGCGGTCCAGGGAGACATGTCATGGCGGAACACACACGGCGGACCGTGCTGCGCGGCACCGCGGGGCTCGCGGCGGCGGGCGCGCTCGTGGGCACGGGAACGGAGGCGAGCGCCGTATCGGCAAGCCCTGCAAGAGAGTTGACGAAACGTCACTACCCCTTCCTGGAAGGGGTGTTCGCGCCCGTCACCGAGGAGCTGACGGCCTTCGACCTGCCGGTCACCGGCCGCGTCCCACGCGAGCTGAACGGCCGCTTCCTGCGCAACGGCCCCAACGTGCTCGGCCTGGAGGATCCCCGGGCCCACCACTGGATGCTCGGCGACGGCATGGTGCACGGGGTACGGCTGCGCGGCGGCAGGGCCGAGTGGTACCGGAACCGCTGGGTGCGTTCCTCGCAGGTCGCGCGGAAGCTCGGCGAGTCGTACCCCGGCCCGGTGCCCCCGGAGGACTTCGCCTGCAACACGCACGTCGTCCCGTACCGCGGGCGGATCCTCGCGCTGCAGGAGAGCGGCCCGCTGCCCTACGAACTCGACGGCGAGCTGGGCACGGTGGGCACGTACGACTTCGGGGGCACGCTGCGGGGCGCCTTCGCGGCGCACACCAAGTACGACGCGGTCGCGGACGAGTTGCACGCGATCGCCTACCACCCCGACTGGGACCACGTCCGGCACCTGGTCGTGGACGGCACCGGCCGGGTCGCCCGGACACACCGGATCCCGGTGGCGGGCGCGCCGATGATGCACGACTTCGCACTGACCGAGCGGTACGTCGTCGTCTTCGACCTGCCGGTCACCTTCGACGCGGCGACGGCCGGACGCGGCGCCCCGGTGCCGTACGTCTGGAACCGGAAGCACCCGACCCAGGTGGGCGTCATGCCGCGTACGGGCGGCCCGGTGCGCTGGTTCGGCATCGATCCGGTCTTCTACTCGCACACCCTCAACGCCTATGACGAGGGTGAGTCCGTGGTGATCGACATGATGGCCTATCCGGCGCCCTTCCACGTCGCCGGGCGCGGCTCGGACGGGCCGTACGACGCGCGCACGGCCAGGCTGGAGCGCTGGACCGTGGACCTGCGCCGCGGGCGGGTGCGGCAGCGGGTGCTGGACGACCGGCCACAGGAGTTCCCGCGGGTCAACGAGGCGCTCGTGGCCCGGCGGCACCGCTACGGCTACACGGCGGCGGCCGCGGGGATGACCGCCGCGTATCTGACGCCGGACGGTGGCACCCCGCCCGACGACGCCTTCTCCGACGCCCTGGTCAAGCACGACCTGCTGCGCGGCACGACCGAGGTGCACCGGCTGCCGAGGGGCGCGGCGGCGGGCGAGGCCGTGTTCGTCCCGCGCGATCCGGACGACCCACGGGCGGCCGAGGACGACGGGTACGCCCTCGCCTACGTCCACGACCCGGACCGGGGCCTGGCCGACCTGGTGATCCTCGCGGCACAGGACTTCACCGGCGAGCCGGTGGCGCGGATCCAGCTGCCGGGGCGGGTGCCGCTGGGCTTCCACGGAAGCTGGATTCCGGACGCGTGAGGGCGCCGGATGCGCGATCGTGGACCGTATGCATGCCAAGGACATCCTCATCGACGGCTACGGCCGCATCCAGGAAGAAGTCCACGCCGCCCTCGACGGCCTCGGACCGGACGAGCTGAACCACCGTCCGGCGCCCGCCGTCAACTCCATCGCCTGGCTGGTCTGGCACCTGACCCGGGTCCAGGACGACCACGTCGCCGACGCCTTCGACCTGGAGCAGGTCTGGCTCGCCGACGGCTGGCAGAAACGCTTCGGCCTCGATCTGCCGCCCCGCGACCACGGCTACGGGCACACCCCGGCCAAGGTCGCCGAGGTGCGGGTCGACTCCGCGGACCTGCTGACCGGGTACTACGACGCCGTCCACGAGCAGACCCTCGGGGCGCTCAAGGGGCTCGCCGCCAAGGATCTGGAACGGGTCGTGGACGAGGGCTGGGATCCCCCGGTGACGCTGGGGGTCCGCCTGGTGAGCGTCCTGTCCGACGATCTCCAGCACGTCGGACAGGCCGCCTACCTCAGGGGGCTGCTTCAGAGCGCGGCCGCGTAACCCGGCAGGACCACGTCCTCGATGAGGGCCGTGCGCTCGTCGAACGGGATGAACGCGCTCTTGAGGGCGTTCACCGTGACCGTGCGCAGGTCCTCGACGGTCCAGCCGGCCTCCTCGACCAGCAGGGACATCTCCCGGGTCATCGTCGTCCCCGACACCAGGCGGTTGTCGGTGTTGAGGGTGACCCGGAAGCCGAGGTCCTTCAGGGCCGTGATCGGGTGCTCGGCTATCGAGGTGGCGCAGCCGGTCTGGAGGTTGGAGGTGGGGCACATCTCCAGCGCGATCCGGCGGTCGCGCACCCAGGAGGCGAGCCGGCCGAGCTTGCCGGCCGCGAGGTCGGGGATGTCCTCGGTGAGGCGGACGCCGTGGCCGATGCGCTGGGCGCCGCACACCTGGACGGCCTGGTGGATGCTGGGCAGGCCGTGCGCCTCGCCGGCGTGGATGGTGAACGGCACGTTCTCGCGGCGCAGGTGCTCGAAGGCGGCCAGGTGGTCGGCGGGCGGGAAGCCGTCCTCGGCGCCCGCGATGTCGAAGCCGACGACCCCGGCGTCCCGGTAGGCGACGGCCAGGTCGGCGGCCTCGCGGACCCGGTCGAACATCCGCATGCCGCAGAGCAGGGTGCCGACGCGGACGGGGGTACCGGCGGCGGCCGCCTTGGCCATGCCGGCGGCGAGGCCCTCCTGGACGGTCTCCACGACCTCGGCGAGCGACAGCCCGCCCTTGGTGTTCAGCTCGGGGGCGTAGCGCACCTCGGCGTAGACGACACCGTCGGCGGCGAGGTCCAGCACGTACTCCTCGGCGGTGCGCAGCAGGCCCTCGCGGGACTGCATGACGGCGAGGGTGTGCTCGAAGGTGGCGATGTAGCGGACCAGGTCACCGGAGTTGGCGGCGTCGAAGTACCAGGCGGCCAGTTCGTCGGGGTCGGTGGTGGGCAGGGTGTGACCGATCTCCGCCGCGAGTTCGACGACGGTGGCGGGGCGCAGGCCGCCGTCGAGGTGGTCGTGCAGCACGGCCTTGGGGAGCCGGCGGAGGGTCTCGGTGTCGATGCGGGGCACGGTCATGGCAGGGCGTTCCTCGGCGAGTGGTTCGGCGGTGATCAGGTGGCGGGCTGGAGCAGGTCCCAGCGGTTGCCGTACAGGTCCTGGAAGACGGCGACGGTGCCGTACGGCTCGCGCCGCGGGTCCTCCAGGAAGGTCACTCCGGCCGCGGTCATGCGGGCGTGGTCGCGGGCGAAGTCGTCGGTGTGCAGGAAGAAGCCGACCCGGCCGCCGGTCTGGTCGCCGACGCGGGCGCGCTGGTCCTCGCCCTTGGCGCGGGCGAGCAGCAGACCGGTGCCGGCTCCGGCAGCGCCGGGCTGCACCACGACCCAGCGGGAGCCGTCGGGGCGCGGGGCGTCCTCGGCGAGACGGAAGCCGAGGGCCTCGGTGTAGAAGCGGATGGCCTCGTCGTAGTCGTCGACAACGAGGGTGACCAGGGCGACGCGGCGCATCGGGACCTTCCGGCGGGGGGTGGTTAGCGGGTGAGGTTATACGTAAAACTTCGCGGGCGCCAGTCCCGTTCTACGCGCGTTGCAGTGAGGGTGTTCCCCGTGCGTTGCCGCAGGGCTGCCCCGGAGTGTCGGCCGCTGGTCCGGGTCAGGGCGTCTCGTCGCCCTGGGCGATCTCCACACGGTGGTGGAAGTCGGCCGTTCCGGCCACCGAGGCCGCGCAGGAGACCGCGGTGCAGGCGAGGAGGAGGGCCACGATCGTACGGCCCGTGCGCGGAGCACGCGGGGCGGCCAGCAGGGCCTGGACGCGCTGCGGTACGGGACCGGAGGTCGCGGCGGCCACGAAGTCGGGGCGCTCGGTGCGCGTGGAGTTCCCGGCGAGGGCCGCGCGGGCGATGGCGCGGGCGATCAGCTTCCGGTCGCCGACCCGGGCCGCGGCGGCCTCGTCGGCGGCGCGCTCGGCGGCGAGGCGGATCGACTCGCGGACGGGGCGCAGGGCCGGGTGGCAGTGCGCGGCGAGTTCGGCGGCGGCGAGGAAGTAGTGGTGGCCGCCGTCGTTGTGCGCCCGCTCGTGCGCGAACAGCGCCTCGCGCTCGGCGCCGTCCAGGCTGCGCAGCATCGCGGTGGTGACGACGATGCGGTGCGGGCGGCCCGGCAGCGCGTAGGCGTCCGGGCGGGACGAGTCCACCACGCACAGGTCGCCCGCGGCGGGGCCGCGCCGGGCCTGCGAGCGCGCGACACGGAAGGCGCGGGTCTGCCGGAGCACGGAGCGGACCAGGGTCCAGGCACACACGGCGAGCACGCCGACGGAGGTCGCGGCGGCCGGCAGGACGACGAGGTCCGAGGCGGTGCGCAGCGGGCGGACCAGTTCGCCGAGCGCGGCGAAGAGCGGCACCTTGAACAGCCCGATCAGGACGAACGAGCCGAGCGCGGCGAGCGAGCAGCCGGCGAGGACGACGGCACAGGCGGTGAGGGCCCACAGCGCGACGACCGGGGTCAGCCGGCCCAGGGCCCGGCGGGCCAGGGCCGGCAGGGCGAAGGGCAGCAGCAGGGGCAGCAGGAGCAGTGCGGTCATCGTTCGTCGGGTTCGAGCAGGTCCCGCAGGACACGTTCGTCGTCGGGGCTGAGCTGGGCGACGAACCGGGCGAGCACGGTCTCGCGGTCGGTGTCGCGGTCCAGCTCGCTGTGCATACGGCGGGCGGTGAGCCCCTGGGCGTCCTGCACGTCCCGGACCGGGACGTAGGCGAAACCGCGCCCCTGGCGGTACCGCTCCACGACCCCCTTGTCGTGCAGCCGGGTGAGGATCGTCGTCACGGTCGTCCGCGCCAGGTCCGCGCCGAGGCGCGACTGGACCTGGCCGGGCGTCTGCGGCCCTCCGGCGGCCCACAGCGTGGCCATGACACTCGCCTCGAGTTCACCGGCCGGCCGGCGTTCGTCCTTCGCCTCGGTCATGGAACGTTCCTCACCCCGTCTACGTCTGCGGCCAGGGAATCCGTCTACACGATGGTAGTCAACCCCGCCTTCGTACGGCCCGAGCGCCCGTCTTGTCCCGTATTTGCACGTTATGGGTGGACCCGGGGCGGCCGGGGCGGACCCCCGCCCAAGGCGCCCCGCCTCGGTGTTGCGCTCATGTCAGCTCGCGCCGGTGCGCACCCCGGCGTGCAGAACGTCCAGCCGCGCCATCTCGTCCGCCTTCAGGCGCAGCGCCCCCGCGGCCACGTTCTCCGTGAGGTGGCCGGGGTTGCCCGTGCCGGGGATGGCGAGGACGTGCGGGCCCTGGTGGAGGGTCCAGGCGATGCGGATCTGGGCGGGAGTCGCGCCGTGGGCGCGGGCGATGGCGCGCACCTCCTCGTCGTGGGTGTCGGCCGCCGCGTGGGCGCCCGCTGCTCCGGCGACGGCGTAGAAGGGGACGAACGCGATGCCGAGCTCGCCGCACAGGCGGAGCATCTCGTCGTCGACGGGTTCGGGCCGGTCCAGCGCGTAGCGGTTCTGGACGCTGACCACCGGGGCGATCTCCAGGGCCTCGGTGAGGTGGCGCGGCTCGACGCCGGAGATGCCGAGGTGGCGGACGAGTCCGGCCGTGCGCAGTTCGGCGAGTGCGCCGAAGTGCTCGGCGACGGAGTCCTGGCGCATCCGGCGCAGGTAGACGAGGTCGAGGTGGTCGCGGCCGAGCTGGCGCAGGTTCTCCTCGACGTGGCCGCGCAGTTGGTCGGGCCGGGCCGAGGTGCCCCACTCTCCGTGGTAGTCGCGGAAGGGACCGACCTTGGTGGCGATGACCAGGTCGTCGGCGTACGGCGCGAGGGCGGTGTTGATGAGTTCGTTGGCGGAGCGGGTGGCCGAGAAGTAGAAGGCGGCGGTGTCGATGTGGTTCACGCCCAGCTCCACGGCCCGGCGCAGTACGGACAGCGAGCACTCCCGGCTGCGGGGAGTGCCCAGGTGGAAGGCGGCGCTGCCCGTCAGCCGCATGGCTCCGAAGCCGATGCGGTGGACGGGCAGATCGCCGAGCCGGACGGTACCGGAGGCTTCCGCGGTGATCGTTTCAGCGGTCATCCGGCGGAGTGTCGCACATCCGGCCGTCCACGCAAGCGAATTAGCCGTGTCCCTCGTCGTGGTGCAGCCGATCACGGTCTGCCGGCTCCGCATCGGAGCCGTCCGGTGCCTGCCACCGCGGGCTTCCTGGCGATCGCCGCTAAGCGCTCCGCTGGAAGTGCCGCGATGTGCCGTCGGTCATCCGCGGGTCCGTCGTGGCCGGTCGCGCCCGCGCGGCGGAGCCGCATATCGATGGAGCCCCGCGCCCCTTCGGGGCGCCGCCGAACCGCACCGGACTTCACCGGACCCGCTTCGCCACGGCTCGGTGAGCCCCAACAGCGCCTCCAGGGAGGGCGATTCGATCCGTGACCCGGGCATTCCGCCACCTTGATCGGCTACACCACAAGAAGGGACACCATCGCGAACTCGGGCAGGGCGGACGCCCGGGACCGGCTCAGCCGAGCGGCTTGTCCAGGACCGCCTTGCGGTGACTGAACGTCTCGATGGAGTAGCGGCCGTGGTAGTTGCCCATGCCGCTCTCCCCCACGCCGCCGAACGGCAGGTCGGAGACGGTGAGATGGGCGAGGGGAAGGCCGTAGCCGAGGCCGCCGGAGGAGGTCTCGGCGGCGATGCGCCCACGCGTGCGCTCGGACTCGCTGAAGACGTACAGCGCGAGCGGCTTGTCGCGGTCGTTGATGAAGGCGATCGCCTCGTCCGGGCCGGACACGGTGACGATCGGCAGGATCGGGCCGAAGATCTCCTCCTGCATGACCGCCGACGCCGGGTCGACGTCCGCGAGGACGGTCGGGGCGATGTACTTGGCCGTACGGTCGCTCGCGCCGCCCACCACCACCCGGCCCGAGCCGAGCAGCCCCGACAGCCGGTCGAAGTGGCGCTCGTTGACGATACGGCCGTACTCCGGGGACTTCGCGGGGTCGGTGCCGAACAGCGCCTCGACCGCCCGCACCAGCCTGGCCTCCAGGGCGGCGGCGGTCTCCGGGTCTGTCAGCACGTAGTCGGGGGCGACGCAGGTCTGCCCGGCGTTGAGGAACTTGCCGCGGGCGAGCCGGTCCGCGACCACGTCCAGGTCGGTGTCGCGGTCCACGAACACCGGGGACTTGCCGCCGAGTTCGAGGGTGACCGGGGTGAGGTGCTCGGCGGCCGCGCGCATCACGATGCGGCCGACGGTGCCGTTGCCGGTGTAGAAGATGTGGTCGAAGCGCTCGGCGAGCAGGGCCGTGGTCTCCGGGACGCCGCCCTCGACCACGGCGACGGCATCGGTGTCGAGGTAGGCCGGGATCAGCTCGGCGAGGGCGGCCGAGGTGGCCGGTGCCAGCTCGCTCGGCTTGACGACCACCGCGTTGCCGGAGGCCAGCGCGCCGACCATGGGGGCGAGCAGCAGCTGCGCCGGGTAGTTCCAGGGGGCGATGACGAGGACGATGCCCAGCGGGTCGTACTGCGTCCAGGCCGTCGCGTCGGCGCCGAGGTGGGCCGGGACGGGCGCGGGCTCGGGGCGCAGCCAGTCGGCGAGGTGGTCCAGGGTGTGGTCGATCTCGCGGATCGTGAAGTCGATCTCGGTGCGATAGGCCTCGGTGCCGCTCTTGCCGAGGTCGGCGTGGAGGGCGGCGGCGAGGTCGGCGCCGCGTTCCGTGAGCAACGCGCGCAGGCGGCGCAGCTGCTCGGTGCGCCAGTCGACGGGCTTGGTGCGGCCGGTGGCGAAGGTGGCGCGCAGCCGGGCCACGATGTCGGCGGGCTGCTCGATGGCGGAGTGGTTCACGGATGCCTCGCTGGTGGTGCCGGGCGGTTACGGCCCGAGCCTAGGACTCGTTGGATGTAGTTGCCAACCTTTCAGGTCCTCAAGTTAATTCCTCCCGGCAGAAGTGATCACGCTCACACGCCGAGGTCACCCCCCGCGCTCGCTGGCTCGCCGTCGAGCTGCTCGTCCGCGAGGCCGGGCGGGTGGACCAGCAGGGGTGCCCGCGAGCCGCATCGCGACGGTGAAGCGGTGGGGACTGCTCGCCGTGGCGGCACCCGTCGCGTACGGCGGCTCCGGCGCGCCGCCCGCGGTGCGCCCGGGCGGCGAGCAGGCCCCAAGTGACCGCGGTGGAGACCTCGTTCTGTTCCGTCGTCATGAACCAACAGTCCGGCAGGACCCGTTGGTCCAGTTGATCAGCTCGTGAACGGCACCTGCGCCGGTGGCACGGACGTGCGGTCGTCGGGGTGCGTCCATAGTCCCTGGGCGGCGAGCCGGGGCAGCACGCCCTCGCCGAACCAGTACGCCTCCTCCAGATGCGGATAGCCGGAGAGGACGAACTCGTCGATGCCGAGCGCGTGGTACTCCTTGATCCGCTCCGCGACCTCGTCGTGGCTGCCGACCAGGGCCGTGCCCGCGCCGCCGCGCACCAGGCCGATGCCGGCCCACAGGTTCGGATGGATCTCCAGGCTCTCCCGGCTGCCGCCGTGCAGCGCGAGCATGCGCTGCTGGCCCTCGGACTCGCTGCGCGCGAGCCCCGCCTGCACGGCCCGGACGGTCTCCGGGTCGAAGCCGTCGAGCAGCCGGTCCGCCTCGGCCCAGGCCTTGGCGGCGGTGTCCCGGGTGATGACGTGCAGGCGGATGCCGAAGCGCGGGGTACGGCCGTGCTCGGCGGCCAGCGCGCGGATCCAGGCGACCTTCGCGGCGACCTGGGCGGGCGGCTCGCCCCAGGTCAGGTACACGTCGGCGTACCTGGCCGCGACCTCCCCGGCGGCGGGCGAGGACCCGCCGAAGTACACCTCGGGCACGGGGTCGGGCAGCCGGCTGAGCCTCGCGTCCTCGACGCGCAGGAACTCGCCGTCCAGGTCGACGCTCTTGCCGTCCCACAACTGCCGCACGATGTGCAGGAATTCGCCGGTACGACGGTAACGGGCGTCCTTGTCGAGGAAGTCGCCGTAGGCCCGCTGTTCGTGGCTCTCGCCGCCGGTGACGACGTTGAGCAGCAGCCGGCCGCCGCTCTGCCGCTGGAAGGTGGACGCCATCTGCGCGGCGAGCGTCGGCGAGACGGAGCCGGGCCGGAAGGCGACCAGGAACTTCAGCCGCTCGGAGTTCTGGCTGACCATGGCGGTGGTCAGCCACGCGTCCTCGCACCAGGCGCCGGTCGGGGTGAGCGCGGCGGCGAAGCCGAGCTGCTCGGCGGCCCGGGTGATCTGGCTCAGGTAGGCGACGGTGGGCGGCCGGTCCTGACCCGACACGGTCGCCGGGCTGCCGTGGCCGCCGCCGACGACATGGCGGCTGTCGCCGTTGGTGGGCAGGAACCAGTGGAAGGTGAGGGACACGTGGGTCTCCGTTCTCGAGTGTCCGTCGCAGCGGGCCGTGGCCCGTCAGTCGGGTGCGGGTGTCGCCTCAATCCCCCTGCGGATTGGGAAGGTTGAGGTGGTCGGGCAGTCCGTCGGGCCGGGGTTCCAGGCGGGCACGGATGTCCTGCACGCGCCGGGTGCCCGTTGCCGTTGCCGTTGCCGTTGCCGGAGGATCTCCGCGAGGGTGCCCATGGCGCCGTTCGGCGTCGTCGGGGACGACGTGTGCGGCGGTCATGGGACGGCTCAGCTCGCGGCCGCCAGCAGCGGGGTCCGGCCGAGGGCGGCGGAGAACTGGTCCACCACCTGCCCGAGCGCCTCGGCGGTGGCCGGAGCGACGGTCAGCGAGCCGTCCTCGCGCACGGTGATGTCCTTGTCGAGGGTGAACCATCCCTGGACTATGTGGGCGGCACCCATGGAGTTCAGCACCGGGCGCAGCGCGTAGTCGATGGCGAGGACATGAGCGGTGGAGCCTCCGGTGGCCAGCGGCAGCACGGTCTTACCGGTGAGCGCGTACTGCGGGAGCAGGTCGAGGAGCGCTTTGAGCACACCGGAGTACGACGCCTTGTAGATGGGCGTGCCGATCAGGACGCCGTCGGCGCGGGCGAACTGTTCGGCGGCCCGGACGATGGCCGGGTGGCACACGTCGGCGCCGAGCAGGGCCTCGGCCGGCAGGGTGCGGACGTCGAGCGCGATCACCTCGTGCCCGTAGGCGGTCAGCCGCTGGTCCAGGTGGCGCAGCAGGCGGCCGGTGCGGGAGGTGGCGGAAGGGCTGCCGGAGACGGACAGAACGGTGGCCATGCGTGCCTCGTTTCTGGGTGCGCCGGGCGCCCGTGCGGGGACGGGCGCCCGAGAGAAGGCGGTCAGAAGTACCAGGTGGGTTGGGGCAGTTCGCCCTCCAGGGCCCAGCGGCCGACCTCGCGTCGCTTGTGGGCGACAGGGGCGCGCCATCGAATTGCAGGGGTGCCGCGGGCACGCCGAATTCAGGCGCGCACGCGATCCCCGCACATGGCGCGGGCGCACTTCAACGAATATGCGGGCACGGTGAATTCAGACGAGAAAGAGGAGAGGAAAAGAAGAAACCGCGGCGGATCGCAGAGGGAGATCAGGCCGCGGCGCGACAGGAGGCGCTGGAGACACGCGCGAGGTCGACATGGCGTCGCCGCGTGAGGTCCAGTCGCATCGTCATGTCATCGATCGTGGCAGCCGTCGGCGACAGCCGTCAAGGAGAACCCGACCGGTCTCGTATCGCGGACCATTGAATTTCGCGAAGGTGCGACAGGAAAACCCTTGAACCGGCTCCAGCCGACCCCGCGCTCTTCGGCGGGCACGGGAACTGGCCGCGGGCTGACCGGCGAACCGGCTTTCAGAGCAGCGCCCCCGCCCCGGCCTCCCGGCGAGGGGAGCGGCGTCGAACAGCAGCTCCCCCGCCGCCCGTCTCCGGCGCGCCGCGCCGCCCTCGCGCCGCCCCGCAGGCCACGATCCTCGCGAACCCGAACCCGAACCCGGACCCGGACCCGGACGCGGCCCTCGTCCGCCCCGCCGTCCTCGCCACCTCCCCAGCCCCGCCCTCGGCATCGTCCTCACACTCGTCCTCGAAGCCGCGTCATGACCGTCTCGATCGTCCTGTTCGCCTCCGATCTGCGACTGCACGACCACCCACCGCCGCGGGCCGCGACCGCCGGGGGCCGCCAGGTCGTTCCGTTGTTCGTGCGCGATCGGGACGTGACGGACGCCGGGTTCGCGGTGCCCAACCGGCTGGCGTTCCTCGCCGACTGTCCGCGGGACCTGGACGCCGGGCTGCGCGAGCGCGGCGGGCGACTGGTGGTGCGCTGACGTCGTCGAGGAGGTCTGCGCGCTGGCCGCGGCGGCCGGTGCCGACGAGGTGCACACGGCGGCCGACGTGAGCGGGTGCGCCCAGTCCCGCCAGCGCCGGCTGCGGCGCGCACTGGAGGCGGACGGGCGGCCGCTGCACGTGCACGGCACGGTGAACCATGCGGTCACGCCCGGCCGGTGACGCCGTCCGCCTCGGACCATTTCGCGGTCTTCACGCCGTACTTCCGCCACTGGCCGGCGCAGCGGCTGCGCGACCCGCCCGGTGCTCCGCGCGCGGTGTCCGTCCCGGACGGCATCGCCTCCGGGGAGTTCCCCTCCCGCGCCGGGCTGCCGGGCGTGTCCCCGGGGACGGCGTCAGGCGGCGAGAGGGCGGCCCGGAAGCAGCTCACCGCGTGGCTCCGTTCGGGCATCGCCGCGTACGCGGACCGGCACGACGACCTGGCCGGCGACGCGACCTCACGGCTGTCGCCCCATCTGCACTTCGGCACGCTCTCCCCCGTCGAACTCGCCCACCGCGCGCGGAAGGCGGGCGGCTCCGGCGCGGAGGCGTTCGTCCGGCAGTTCGCCTGGCGGGACTTCCACCGCCAGGTGCCGGCCGCGCGGCCCGCCGCGGCGGACGCCGACCACCGCACGCGGCACGACGACTGGCGGAGCGCACCGCCCGCGCGGACGTCGAGGCCTGACGGGAGGGCCGTACCGGCTCCGTTGATCGCCGCGGCGATGCGCCAACTGCGCCACGAGGGCTGGATGCACAACCGCGGGCACCTGCTGACGGCGAGCCTCCTGACGAAGACGCTGTACGTCGACTGGCGTGTGGGGGCACTGCACTTCCTGGACCTGCCGGTCGACGGGGACCTGGCGAACAACCAGCTGAACTGGCAGTGGGTGGCGGGCACCGGCACCCGCCCCAACCGCGTGCTCAGTCCCGTCGCCCAGGGCAGGCGGCACGATCCCGACGGCGCGTACGTCCGACGCCTGGTGCCCGAACTGGCCGGTGCCGCGGTGCACGAGCCGTGGCGGCTGCGCGTCCCGGACCGGGCGGAACTCGGGGGCTGCCCGGACCCGGTCGCCGACCTCGCCGACGGTCTGGCCCGCTTCCGGCGGGCCAGAGCGCTGCCCCGGGACGGAGACAGGGCGCAGAACCCTACACATAAAGCCGAAATAAGGGCAAAATGGAAGTAAGCGGTGCTCACCTCACACCGCGCCAGACACGGCCTGGCCTGCGAAGTCAAAGGAGACGAGTCATGGCCAACCTGCACAGGGGTGATATGACGACCCACCCCGATGTCTCCGAAATGCGGGAACGCTACGCCCGTATGCTCGGCGGTCGCGATGTGGCGCTCGTGGACGGGCCGGTCTTCCTGCTCGGCCTCTACTGCGCGGCATCCCCGTGGATCGTGCACTACACGACGAGCCAGCCCGCACTCGTGGCCCACAACCTGATCATGGGCATAGCGATAGGCCTGCTGGCTCTCGGCTTCACCCGGGCCCCCGAGCGGATGTACGGCCTCAGCTACGCCATGTGCGCCCTGGGCATCTGGATGATCATCGCCCCGTGGATCGTGGGCACGAGCCCCGACCGGGGCGTGGTCATCAACAACATCGTCATCGGCGCCCTGGCCCTCGTGCTCGGACTGGTCTGCGCCGGTACGGCGGCGAGGAGCACACCCAGGCCGTAGCAGGAGGCACGAGCGACACGGGAGAGCGAGCGGACACCGAGGGACGAGGAGGAACAGCCGACCGGATGAGGCCGGCCCGCCGAGCGGGCCGGCCTCACCGCACCCCGCACGACCGGCCAGCGCCTTGAATCCGCAGGCTCACCCTTGGAATCTCCTGCGAATTCACCCGTTCAATGATGGATTATGAGGCGATTCGAGGGGAACGCTACGAACATCTGTTACATGACGTATGGGTGACCTTGATGGACGGTCCGTAGCGTCGAAGACACACCGACGAACGAAACCGACCGAAGGACAGTTCACCGATGCGTGCACGTCGCACCCTGCGCACCACCCTCGTCGCCGCCGGCGCCACCGCCGTCCTGGCCGCCTCGGCCTCCGGCGCGTTCGCCGCCGCGGCCCCGCACTCGGCGCCCGTCGCCCACGGCGCGGCCCACCACCACTGCAAGGACAAGCGGGTCCTCGTCAAGACGGTTCGGCTCGCGGACAAGGTCTCCGTCGCCAAGGTCTACAAGACCGGCAGGCACCACCACCACTTCGAGGCGGAGATCTGGGCGAAGGGCACCAAGTACGGGACCCTCGTGGCCAAGGGCAAGCCCGCCCACGGCGAGAACAACGGCCTCCACGTCACGCTGCAGCCGAACGGCACGGTGACGTCCTGGGTCGAGCGGGCCAAGCCGCAGCCCAAGCCGCAGCCCGTCGCCCAGCGCATCCTCGTCTCCATCACCACGCTGGCCGACGACACGTCGACCGGCAAGGTCTACAAGCTCGGCCCCAACCACTACGAGGCCGACATCTACGCCCACGGCCACAAGGTCGACACCCTCGCCGCCAAGGGCCGCGCCGCCCACGGCGAGGACAACGGCCTGCACGTGGTCCTCAAGCCGGACGGCCGGCTGATCTCCTGGGTCGAGGACGCTTCGGACTACTCGCAGGGTCGCTGACCAGGCCCGGCTCAGCCGGTCACGGCGAACGAGATCCACATGTCCGGGGGAAGTCCCGGCCGGTCCGGCACCGGCCGGGGCTCACGTGTCCAGTCCTCCCCTGCCATGTCCCGGGCGACATGCGCCCAGAACCGTGCCGCGGCCGGGTTCCCGTCCTGGAAGGGGATCTCCCAGTTCCCGGGGTGCCGGCGCAGCACGTCCCGTACGGCCCGCGTCCCGAGCCCGAGCCGCCGCGCGCCGCGCACGACGAAGAAGGCGTTCAGCACCCGCACCGGCGTGTCCAGCGCGCGCACGAACGCGAAGCCCAGCGGACGCTCGTCCCTGAGGAACAGGTACGGCGCCCAGCCCGGCCGGGTGAAGGCGTGCTCGACCCGCTCGTTGCGGAAGGTGCCGTCGACGCCGGGCAGCGTGCCCCGGAACTCGGACAGGTCGTGATGGAACATCAGCCACAGCCGCTCGACGGTGGGCCGGTCTTCGGGGATCGCGGGGCGGACGGTCATGTCCGCCGAGAAGGTGTCGGTCATAGAACGAAAGCCTCCCCGGCGGACAAGACATCCGCTCCGGGGAGGCTCACAAAGGCTGATACAACTCTAGCTCATCCCGAGGCCGTTGCGCCGCTCAGCTCGGCTCGGCCGAGCTCGGTTCGAGGACCTGGTACTCCTCGGTGATCTCCTTCACGCCGAACGGCCACACCTTCTCCAGCCGGGCCCATACGACGAAGGCGACGCAGCCGAGGGCCAGCCAGGCCAGTGACCACTCGATGGGGTGGCGGCCCGGGGAGTTCTTGTCGGCATAGCCGTAGATCACGCACCAGCCGGCGAACGCGACGATGCTCGGCAGCGGGTAGAGCCACATCCGGTACGGGCGGCGCAGGTCCGGCTGCCGTCTGCGCACAACGGTCAGCGCGATGATCTGGGCGAGCGCCTGGACGATCACCATGACCGTGGTGAGCAACTGGATCAGGGTCGCGAGGTCGGTGTGCCGGCCGATCAGAAAGCCGACCGCGGTGATCACGCCCATGGTGGCCAGGCCCAGCATCGGGAAGCGGTGCCTGGGGTGCAGCCGCTCGTAGGGGCGGAAGAAGACGCGGTCGCGGGCGGCGTCGTAGGGGACGCGGGAGCCGCCGAGCAGTCCGGTGAAGACCGAGGCGAAGGCGGTGACGAGGATCAGCACGGTCACCACGTCGGCGGCGCCCTTGCCCCAGGTCTCCTCCAGCACCGCCGAGGCCACCGACGTCGAGGCGATGTCGTGCGGGTCGGTCATCCGGTGCCAGTCGATGACCCCGAGTGTGCCGATCTGGAGCAGCAGATAGATCGCCATGATGCCGAGGATGGAGAAGAGGATCGAGCGCGGGAGGTTCCGGCCCGGGTCCTTGATCTCGGCGCCCATGTAGGCGGTGGTGTTGTAGCCCAGGTAGTCGTAGATGCCGATGGTCAGGCCCGCGGCGAAGCCGAGCCAGAAGTGGTTGCTCGTCAGGTCGAAGGCGCCGGACGGGTAGGTGAAGGCCCGGTGCGGGCTGAAGTCGCCGGCGGCGGCGACGATCACCAGGACGACCGAGGCGATCATCACGGTCCACATGACCGCGGTGATCCGGGCGATTTGTTCGATACCGCGCCACAGGAGCAGCACGACCAGGACGATCACGCCGAGACCGATCAGATCGCCCGCCGTCTGGCCGAGGCCGGGGGCCAGATAGCCCAGGTACTGCACGAAACCGACCACACCGGTCGACATGATCAGCGGGATGAAGAGCATCGCCGTCCACACGAACAGGAACGGCATCAGCCGTCCGGTGCGGTACTGGAAGGCCTGGCGCAGATAGACGTAACTCCCGCCGGAGCCGGGCATCGAGGCGCCCAGCTCCGCCCAGACCAGTCCGTCGCACAGCGCGAGGACCGCGCCCGCGACGAAGCCGATGACCGCCTGGGGTCCGCCGAACGCGGCGACCATCAGCGGGATCGTCACGAACGGCCCGATGCCGCACATCTGGCTCATGTTGATGGCCGCGGCCTGGAACAGGCCGACACGGCGGACGAAACCGCCCGAGGGCGGCGGGCTACCGGACATGGGGACTCCTGACGCGACGGGCGCGCGGCCCGCGTATCTGCGCGACGACTCCGCCCGGGCCGGGCTGACTGGGCGATAAAGTTAAGGAGCCTTACTAGCCGCGTCAAGTAGGCGTGAAGAATGCACGAGAATGGTGCGATGGCCGGGAGCGATGTCGTGGAGCAGCAGGAACAGCCCTGGAACCGCCGGCGGCTGCGCAGCACCAACGAGCGGCTGCTGCTGGACCGGTTGCGCGCCCAGGGCGCGGCCTCGCGCGCCCAACTGGCCCGCGAGACCGGCCTGTCGAAGCCGACGGTCTCCAGCGCGCTGGCCTCGCTCGCCGGTGCCGGCCTGGTGCACGAGGTCGGCACCCACGCCCCGGAGCGCGGCCGCACCGCCGTGCTCTACGCCCCCGACCCCGCCGCCGGGCACGCGCTCGGCATCGACATCGGCCGGGGCTGGCTGCGTGTGGCGGTCGCCGATCTGGACGGCACGGTCGTCGCCCGCTGCGACGTACGCAACCGGGCCCGCACCTCCGGCGCGCTGGCCGACCTGGTCGTGGGCACCGCCCGCCAGGCGATCGCGGGCTCCGGGGTGAATGCGGCCGAGGTGGTGCACGGAGTGGTCGGCACGCCGGGTGTCTACGACGAGAGGCAGCGGCGCGTGCGGTACGCGATGCATCTGCCGGGCTGGGGCCGCGCGGGGCTCGTGGACCGGATGCGCGAGGAACTCGGCGTGCCGCTGGAGGTGCACAACGACGCCAACCTCGCCGCGCTCGGCGAGTACACGTACGGCGTCGGCACCGGCAGCCGGCTGTTCGCGTACATCCTCATCGGCACCGGTCTCGGCATGGGCGTGGTCAGCGAGGGGCGGCTGTTCACGGGGGCGCGCGGACTGGCCGGCGAGATCGGGTTCCTGCCCTGGCCGGGGCGGCACAAGCCGGAGCGGCTGGAGGACGCGGTGTCCGGGGTGGCCGTGGTGGAGGCCGCCCGGCAGTTCGGGATGAGCGGGCAGCTCACGGCGAAGGCCGTCTTCGACGCGGCCCGGCAGGGCAATCCGGCGGCCGGGCAGGCGGTGGAGCTGGAGGCCGAGCGGATCGCGCACACCGTGGCGGCGGCCGCCGCCGTGCTCGACCCGGACCTGGTGGTGCTCGGTGGCGGGGTCGGTCACAGCGTCGACCTGCTGCTGCGGCCGGTCCAGGAGCAGGTGCGCGGCCTCACCCCGCTGCGCCCGCGCATCGCCCCGAGCCGGCTCGGCGAGGACGCGGTGCTGCTGGGCGCGGTGGCTACGGCGCTGGACACGGCCCGGGACCTGGTGTTCGAGCGCAGGGCGGCCGGCGCGCACTGAGCGCTCCGCTGGAAGTGCCGCAATGTGCCGTCGGCCATACGGGTCCGTCGTGGCTGGTCGCGCAGTTCCCCGTACCCCTTTGCCCCTTCGGGGCGCCGCCGAACCGCACCGGAATTCGCCGGACCCGCTGAGTCATCCGACCGGCCGACCGCTCGAAGTCCCGCTGCGGCCACGGTCATTGACACACCCGGTGCGGCGTCCTAGCGTGACCCAAGTTAGTAAAGTTTCCTAACTTTACGAGCCTGGAGACCGCCGTGTTCCCTCGCCCCGCCCCCTCGGCACGCCGGTACGCCGTCACCGCGCTGGTCCTCGGCCTGCTCGGCGGCTCGCTGACGAGCGGCGCCCGGGCCGGCGCCCGGCAGCAGCAGCCACCGGGCCCGGTCACGCACGTCGCCTCGGCGGCCGGCACCGGCACCGCGCTCACCGGCTACGCCATCCAGTCCTCGGCGAAGGTGACCGACTCGGCCGCCGCGGTCTCGTCGCCCGGCTATCCGGCGACGGGCTGGTATCCGGCGGGCGCCCGCTCCACGGTACTGGCCGCGCTGCTCGCCGACGGCGTCTACGCCGACCCGTTCTTCTCCACCAACCAGCAGAAGATCCCGACGGCCGACTTCCAGGTCCCCTGGTGGTACCGTGCCGACTTCGCCGTCCAGGACACCTCCCGGCGCACCTACCTCGACTTCAGCGGCGTCGTCTCGGCGGCCGACGTGTACGTCGACGGCCACCGGGTCGCGACCGCCGAGGACGTCACCGGCGCCTACACGCACCACGAACTGGACGTCACCTCGCTGGTGAGGTCCGGTACCAACACGGTCGCCCTCCACATCCGGCCCAACGACCCGGCCAAGGACCTCACGACGGGCTGGATCGACTGGCTCCAGCCGCCGCCCGACCGGAACATGGGCATCGTCCGGGACGTCCTGGTGCGCAGGGGCGGCCCGGTCGCGCTGCGCGACGTACACGTGGACACCAGGCTGGCCGTGCCGTCGCTGGCCACCGCGGACCTGACGGTGACCGCACAGGCCCGCAACGACACCGCCGCCCCGGTCACGGCCGACCTCACCGGCACCCTCGGCACGACCACCTTCACCCGCCGGGTCCCGCTCGCCGCGCACGAGACGAAGACCGTCACCTTCTCCCCCGCCGACACCCCGGGCCTGCACCTGACCGCGCCGAAGGTGTGGTGGCCGGCCGGGATGGGCGGACAGCCGCTGTACGACCTCCGCCTCACCGCGTCCGTCACCGGTACGACGTCGGACACCGCGCACCGGAGCTTCGGCATCCGCGACGTCCAGGCACCGCTGGACTCCGACGGTGCCCGCCGGTACCGGATCAACGGCCGCCCGCTGCTGATCAAGGGCGGCGGCTGGTCGCCCGACGAGTTCCTGCGCTGGGACAGCCGCTACGTCGAGGACCGGCTGAAGTACGCCGTCGACCTGGGCCTGAACGCCATCCGCCTCGAAGGACACCTGGAACCGGACGAGTTCTTCGACCTGGCCGACCGCTACGGCGTGCTCACCCTCCCGGGCTGGGAGTGCTGCGACAAGTGGGAGGGCAACGTCAACGGCTCCGGCGAGCCCGGGGAGCCGTGGACCGACGCCGACTACCCGGTGGCGAAGGCGTCCATGGCCGCCGAGGCCGCCCGGCTGCGCGACCACCCCAGCGTGATCTCCTTCCTGATCGGCAGCGACTTCGCGCCCGACGCGAAGATCGAGAAGACCTATCTGGACGCCCTGAAGGCGGCCGACTGGCCCGACCCGGTCGTCTCCGCCGCATCCGACAACTCCTCGCCGCAGCTGGGCCGTTCGGGCCTGAAGATGACCGGGCCGTACGACTGGGTGCCGCCCGGCTACTGGTACGCCAAGCGCGAGGGCGGGGCCACCGGCTTCAACTCCGAGACCAGCGCGGGCCCGAGCATCCCCACCCTCGACACCCTGCGCCGTATGCTCACCCCGGCCGAGCTCGACACCCTCTGGCGGGATCCGGGCGCCCGGCAGTACCACCGCTCGCCGTCCCCCGTCTTCGGCACGCTGAAGATCTATGACAACGCCCTCACCGGCCGCTACGGCGCACCGAAGAGCCTCGTCGACTACGTCCGCAAGGCCCAGCTGGCCCAGTACGAGGACGTCCGCGCCCAGTTCGAGGCGTACGAGCGGAACGCGACGGACTCCTCGAAGCCCGCGACCGGCATGATCCACTGGATGTTCAACAGCGGCTGGACGTCCCTGCACTGGCAGTTGACGGACCGCTACCTCGACCAGGGCGGCGCCTACTTCGGCGCGAAGAAGGCGAACGAGCCGCTGCACATCCAGTACGGCTACGACAACCGCCAGGTCGCCGTCGTGAACGACCGGCACGACGCCGCGCACGGACTCACCGCACGGGCCACCCTCTTCGATCCCGACGGCACCCGGAGGTACGCCGCGTCGGTGCGCGATGTCTCGGTGAACGGCGACGGCGCCCACACGACCGCGCTGACGCTGCCGGCCTCGGTGAACGGACTGGCGCGGACGTATCTGCTCCGGCTGGACCTGACGGACGCCGCGGGCAGGGAGGTGAGCCGGAACGTGTACTGGCTCTCGACCCGGCCCGACACCCTCGACTGGTCCGGCACCACCTGGTACTACACGCCGACGACGAGCTACGCCGATCTCACGGGACTCGCCTCGATGGCCCAGGTGCCGGTGTCGGCGACGGCGGCGACGACCGCCTCGGACGGGACCTCGACCACGACGGTCGCCCTGCACGGCACCGGGAGCGGGAGGACGCCGGCCCTGCTGACGGACGTCCACCTCGTGGACGCGCGGGGCAGACCGGTGCTTCCGGTGCGCTGGTCGGACAACGAGGTGAGCCTGTGGCCCGGCGAGTCGGTGACGCTGACGGCCACCTACCGGACGGCCGATCTGCACGGCTCGGCCCCGGGTGTGCGGGTCTCCGGCTGGAACACGCCCGAGCGGACGATTCCGGCGGGATGAGGGAGGAAGCGGAACGGGGACGGGCTCCAACGGCCCGCCCCCGTACGGCTGTTGCCTCAGGAGACGTCGAGCGCGGTGTCGTCGACGACGAACGAGGTCTGGTACTTGGAGCCCTCGGTCCCGGTGAACTTCAGGGTGACGGTCTGCCCGGCGTAGCTGCTCAGGTCGAAGCTGCGCTGGGTGTAGCCGGAGGCCGCGTTCAGGTTCGAGTACGTGGCCAGGGTGCCGAGGACCGTGCCGGAGCTGTTCAGCACCTGCACCTTGAGGGTGTCGTAGGCGGTGCTGGTGGTGGTCTCGGCCGTGTCGATGTGCAGGTAGAAGCTGAGCTTGGCCGAGGTGCAGCCGGACGGGACGCTCACCGACTGGGAGAGGGTGTCGGTGGTGGCGGTGCCGTTGCCGTCGAGCCAGGCGTAGTACGAGCCCGAACGGGCGGCCTCTCCACTGGAGTTGGTGATGACGCCGCTGGAGGCGCTCCAGGTGGAGTTGCCCGACTCGAAGCCGTTGTTGCCGAGGAGCTGGCCGGCGGTGCAGGTGCCGGTGCCGCCGCCCCCGGTGCCGCCGCCTCCGCCGCCGCTGGTGCCCGAACCGGCCAGCCAGGCGGTGGCGTTGAGCGCGAGGGCCGCGTTGGTGGCGCTGGAGTCGTTCCAGCCGTCGTACAGGGTGTTGCCCGCCTGGCCGGTGCCGTCGTCGATCGGGGAGCTGTCGCCCCAGTAGGCGACGCGGCCACTGCCGAAGGTGCTGGTGAGGAAGAAGGCGCCGGTGTTTCCGGAGTAACCGGTGCGGTAGAGCAGGCCCTTGACGGCGGAGTTGTCGCCGGGCTTGAGGGTGGCGGTGGTGCCGTTGGCGATCAGGCTCTTGGTAACGGTCCCGAAGGAGCCGTGCAGGACCGGGTCGGTGCTGTCACTGATCGCGGCCGGGTGGTCGGAGCTGATGTTGAGCGAGTCGATCGAGAAGCCGAACGGGTCGCTGGAGTCGACGCTGTTGTTGGTCATCAGATCGTTGAGGATCTGGACCGAGTCGTAGCCGTCGTTGTTGCGGTCCGAGCCGGTGTGGTCGGAGATCATGAACAGGCCGCCGCCGTTCTTCACGAAGTTCATGATCGCCGTCTTCTCGGCGCTCGTGAACAGCGTGTTGGGCTCCGGCAGGACCAGCGTGTCGAAGTTCGACAGGTCGAGCGAGGACGAGCCGCCGTAGCTGAGGCTGGAGCCGGTCGGCAGCGTCTTCAGGCTGTAGTCGCCGGTCTTCTGGAGGGCCACGCCCCAGGAGGACAGGGCGCCGGTCCAGTCGGTCTCGGCGGACGGGGAGGCGTTCTGGCCGAGCGGGTCGGGCTGGCTGGTGGAGATGATCCAGTCGGCGTTGCCGGCCGTCTCGGCGTGGGCGTTGTCGAACAGGACGCGGTGCGTGGTGGCCGCGTGGGCGGGGGTGCTGCCGCTGCCGACCTGGACGGCGGCTCCGGTGAGGAGCAGTCCGAAACCGGCCAGGGCGGTGGTGACTCTGCGGCGGGATCTCCTGGATCCAAGCATCCGGCGAACCTCCATGAAGGGTGGGGAGAGGCGGTTGGGGGGCCGCCAAATCTGCGCGCGTAGAACCGGATTGAGGGTTCTACACGCGTGGACTGCTTGAAAGGTACATGGCATGACAGCCCGGTGAACAGAAAGTCCCGGCAATGAGCGCGGGGCCTCTCCCCGCCCCTTCTCCGCAGGAGCGCGCTCAATTCCCGTACAGATACGGGGTGGTGGTGCTCAGTGCGTGGAAGCCGAGGCGCTGGAGGATCGGGCGGCTCATGGCGGAGGCGTCGACCTGCAGAAAGCGGTAGCCGTGGGCGGCGGCGACGCGGGCGCGATGGGCGACCAGGGCACGGTAGAGCCCCCGGCCGCGCCAGCTCTCGACGGTGCCGCCACCCCACAGTCCGGCGAACGCGGTGCCGGGCACCAGCTCCATGCGGGCCGCGCTGACCGGTTCGTCCCCGGCGAGCGCGACCACGGCGACGACCGTGCCGTGGTCGGCGGCCAGCCGCGCGAGCAACTGGTGGCGCAGCCGTGTGCCGTCGGTGCCGAAGGCCTTCTCGTGCACGTCCACGACGAGGTCGATGCCGGCCTCGTCGGCGGCCTCCACGAGCCGGACACCGGCCGGCGGTTCGGCGTCCGGGGCGAGCCGGGCGGTCTCGGCGACGAGCAGCGTCTCCTCGGGCTCGGCCCGGAATCCGGCGGCGGCGAGCCGGGCACCCAGGTCGGCCGGCCGGTCGTGGCCGTAGAGCTTCCACTCGAAGTCGCGGCCCAGGGAGGTGAAATGGGCGATCTGGTCGCGGATCGCCCGGTCGGCGCCGGTCTCGTCCAGGTTGCTCCAGAGCACGCCGTTCCAGCCGTGGGCGTCCGCGACCTGCCGCACGACCGCGCCGGCCCGTTCGACCCGGACGCCGGGGCCGTCGGGGCGGGCTCGCTCGCGCACGTCCCGGTCGTAGAGCGCGAGCACCGCTGTGTGATCCATGCACCCAGCTGACCAGGCCGGCTCCGGCCGGGCAACGGAATTTGCCGTACGACGGCCCGGTCCGGCCGCGCGCACAGTTGTCCCAGAGGCAAAAGCCGCCAGCCGGGCGGGTCCCGGTGGCCGTGACGTGCGACGCCGGAGATCATGCCGTCAGGAGGTCCGTGGACGATGGCGAAGGACAGTGAGCTGCGGCATCTGCGCCGCTGTGTGGAGCTGGCCGGCGAGGCGCTGGAGAACGGCGACGAGCCGTTCGGCTCGGTGCTCGTGGCGGCGGACGGCACAGTGCCGGCCGAGGACCGCAACCGGGTGGCCGGCGGGGACGACACCCGGCATCCCGAGTTCGAGCCGGCCCGCTGGTCAGCCACGCATCTGACCGCCGAGGAGCGGGCGGGCGCCACCGTCTACACCTCCGGCGAGCACTGCCCGATGTGCGCGGCCGCCGCGCATACGTGCGTGGGGCTCGGCCGCATCGTGTACGTCGCCTCGTCCGCCCAACTCACGGCAGGCTCGCTGAGTTGGGCGTACCGCAGGCGCCGGTGCGGCCGCTGCCCGTCCGGGAGGTCGCGCCCGGCGTGGCCGTGGCGGGGCCGGTACCGGAGCTGGTGGACGGGGTGCGTGAGCTGCACCGGCGCCGCCACCGGCCGTAACTCCCCTGTGACTCAGCCGAGTTCGAGGGTGGTGACGCCGAAGACGCGGTGCCGGGCGTGGTCGCGGACCGGCCCGGTGTACATCCGGGCGGTCTCGAAGGAGGCGCGGAGTCCGGCCTCTTCGGCGAGCGCGACACCGGCCGCGTTCGTCTCGGGCACGTCGATGGCCACCTCGCGTCCGGCGGCCTCGGTGGTGAGGGCGGTGAACAGGGCCCGGGCGTCCTCCGTCGTGTCGGCGAACAACGGGCCGATGCGCAGGCTGTCGTGGCCGGGGCGGAGCACTCCGTACCCGGTCGGACGCCCGCCGTCGTGGCGGACGAAGGCCCGATGGCCGGGGCCGGTGAGCCACTGGGTGAGGAAGCGGGGCCGGTCGGCCGGGTAGCAGACGCTGTCGTAGGCGAGGAGCGCGGCGAGATCGCCGGGGCCGGCCGGGCGGACCTCCCGGGGTGTCGCGCCCTGGGGCGCGATGCCGGTGAACCGGATGGTGCGGTGGGCGAGTTCGAACCCGGACTGGCGGTAGTTGTCCTGCTGGGCGACGACTCCGTCCAGGCCGACGGTGCGGCTCCCGGCGTGCGCCAGGGCGGTCTTCCAGGTGGTGAGGCCGTGGCCGTGGCCGCGCAGGTCGGGGCGGACCAGGTAGCAGCCCAGGAAGGCGTATTCCTGGCCGTAGTTGACGACGGAGATGGCCGACACCGGCTCCCCGTCGATCCGGCCGAGGAAGAACCCTTCGGGATCCTGCGCGAAGAACGCGGGTCCGTCGGACACGCCGGGGTTCCAGCCCTCCGCCGCCGCCCATGCGGCGATCATCGGCCAGTCGTCGAGTGTGGCCTGTGTGACGACGAGGTCGTGGGGGGCCGCAGGGGTCATCGGTGCGCTCCATTTCCGTCGGGACCGGACTGCCGTGCCGCATCCTTCCGGATCGACGGAGGCCGCGCCATGTCAAGATCAGCCGTTGCGGAACCGCGCACCGCGCGCAGCAGCGCGGGTGCCGTCGCGACGACGAACAGCCCGAAGAGGGTGATCGGCGGCAGCCCCACCGGCCGCAGCAGCGCGGTGGGATGCGCCACCACCCAGGACCGGTTGGCATACCAGTTGGCGAGGACGTCCAGTGTCATCACCGCCGTCGCGAGCCGGATGCCCGCGGGCCGTACCCGCAGGATCAGGACGGCGGCGAGCGGGTCGAGGACGATCAGGGCCACGAAGAACACCTGCAACGGCAACGGGCCGAAGCCGGCGTAGGCGTGCAGTCCGCCGCGCGCCAGGTCGGCGGCGTGGGCGCCGGTCCCTTCCAGGAATCCGGCGGCGTAGAGCACGAGTGCCGCCCGCGCCCTGCGGGGCAGCGCCCGCCATCGCCCGCGTATGCCGTCCGTCACCGGAACAACGTACTGCACGACGATCAAGCCCCACCGGGCCGGCGTCCGGTGGGGCCTTCGCCGGGTGCCGGGACGTCAGCGGGCGCGGCCCGGACGGAAGCGGCGGTAGAGGACGGCACCGCCGAGCAGGAGCGCGGCGCTGCCCACGGCGGCGGGGAGGGTCGCGTCGGCGCCGGTGTGGGCCAGCGCGGACACCGACGGCTCCGGCGCGGGCGCGAGCGGGACGGTGCGGTGCCGCACGGGCGCCGGGGGCGGGGTGTGCGGATGCCGCGGGGTGCGGGGGTGGCCGACGGAGCCGTTGACGGAGGTGTTGCCGACGGCCGGGTTGCCGATGCCGACCACGTTGACGCTGTTGCCGCTGATGTTCACCGGCAGATCGACGGGGAGCTGGACGCCGTTGCCGGAGAGCACCCCGGGCGAGTCATGGGCGGTACCGTGAGCGGCGGCTCCGCCGGACGTGGCCGCGCGGCCCTTCGTGTGGCCACCGGTGTTGGCGCAGCGGTTGCCCATCGCGGGGTTGAGCAGTCCCACCACGTCGACGGTGTTGCCGCAGGCGTTCACCGGCAGGTCCAGCGGGAGCTGGATGCCGTTGCCGGAGACCAGCCCGGGCGAGCCGGCCGCGGTGCCGTCGGCGGCGCTGCCGTCGGCCGCGAAGGCGGCGGACACCGGAAGCGCCACGGCCATCGCTCCGGAGGCGGTGACAAGGGCGATCACACCGTTTCGGGTAGCCCGTCTCATAGGTTCCCTGCCTTCCAGACATCGTCGCGGGCAGTCGCCCGCACCCCGTAAAACGCGGGTGAACCATCCGAGTTATGGCTTATCGGTCTTTCACCCCGTCGAGCGACACCGATATCGAACCGCATGTAAAGCGTCTCAATGATCAACATCAGGGAGCATAAGGAGCGAATGGTACGGCGCCGAATGGCTCCCCGCACGCCCGGAGGCGGGCGCTCCACGGCCCGCTTATGGTGATCCGAGGGCGCCGTCCCCCGGTCCGCGACAGGCGTCCCGGGAGGCGATCGATGCAGGCCAAGCCGACCACACGGTCCGCCGTGCGGCGCTGCGCGGGAGCCGGAGCCCTCGCTCTGGCGCTGCTCGGCGCCGGACTGCCCGCGGCCGCCGCCGCCCGGCCGCAGCCGGACCTGTCCCGGTTCTACCGGCAGAAGCCGACATGGTCGCCCTGCACGAGCCCGGACATGCCGAAGGACCTCCAGTGCACCGCGGTCACCGTCCCGCTCGACTACGCCCGTCCGCGCTCGGGAACCCTCGACATAGCCCTGGCCCGCTACCGCGCGACCGGCGCCTCGCACGGCTCGGTGCTGCTGAACTTCGGCGGCCCCGGCGGCGCCGGGATCAGTGAACTCGCCTCGGACGGGCGGGAGTTCATGGACCTGACCAACGGCTACGACGTGGTCACCTTCGACCCGCGCGGCGTCGGCCGCTCCTCCCCCGTCAGCTGCGGCGCGGGCGCCGACGAGGTTTCCGACCTGCCGGACGACAGCGCCGGCCTCGACCATCCCCGCGAACTGCTGCGGCAGTTGAAGCTGGCCGCCGCCGAGTGCGCCCGGCACTCCGGCCCGGTGCTCGCCCACATAGGCACCGTGGACGCCGCCCGCGACCTCGACGTGATCCGCCAGGCTCTCGGCGACAAGAAGCTCAACTACCTGGGCTTCTCCTACGGGACCCGGCTCGGCGCGGTCTACGCGGCCGAGTTCCCGCACAAGGTCGGCCGGTTCGCCCTCGACGGCGTGGACACCCTGACGGAGCCACTGTCCGAGCAGGGGGTGGCCGGAGCCGAGGGACAGCAGACCGCGCTGGACGATTTCCTGGACTGGTGTACGACGGACGTCGCCTGCCCGTTCGGCCAGGACCGGCGCTCCGCCGGGGAGCAGATCGTGCGGCTGGTGCACTCGCTCGACGCGCACCCGGTCGCGACGGACCTCGGCGGCAGCCTGTCCGGGCAGGACCTGGTGGGCGCCATCGGGCAGGGCCTTTACAGCAAGGAGCTGTGGCCCTCGCTGGAGCGGGCGCTGGCCTCGCTGACGCAGGAGGGCGACACCCGCGGCGTGCTGGCCTTCGCCACCGGCGGCTCCAGCCTGCCCGTTCGGTCGGGCACGGCGACGGCGGACGCCTCCGGCGGGCACCACAAGAAGGGCGGCGTCGTCGGTCCGCAGGACGTCCCGACGGACAACCTGATGGCCGCGCTGATGGCGATCAACTGCGCGGACGACCCCGACCGGCCCGACGCCAACCGGATCGTCGCGGACCTCAAGGACCTGCGGGCCCGGTACGAGCAGGCCTCCCCGGTCTTCGGCCGCTACCGGCTGACCCAGCTGCTCATGTGCTACGGCCGCCCCAGGGGCACCGACTTCGTCCGCGACCGGGTCAAGAACGTCGACACCGGCGACATGCTGCTCGTGGGCACGCGCGGGGACCCGGCGACGCCGTACCAGTGGACCGTGGAGACGGCCGCGCGGCTGGGGTCGTCGGCGGTGGTGCTGGACAACAAGGGCGACGGCCACACCGGGTACACCTCCTCCACGTGCGTGCACGAGAAGGTCGACGACTTCCTGCTGTACGGCTCCCTGCCGCCGAGCGGCAGTTCCTGCCCGGCCGACGGGAAGGACTGGAGCGACACCACGGACTCGGACGACTGACGACTGTCGGCTGACGTCAGGCGCGTGACCGCGACAGGGAGAGACCGTGATGCGCATCCGGGCCGCCCTCGCCGTACCCACCGCCTCGGCCCCGCCGCTCATGCCCGGACCGCCCGCTGCGCCGAGTCGTCACTGACGGTCCGGGCGCGGGCCGTGCCCGGCCGGACGACCACGGTGCGCATCAGCGTCACCAACCGCGGCACGCGTGCGTGCGCCGTCGACCGGGTGCCCACGGTGACCTTCGGGGACCTGGACGGGGCGGCTGTGCCGGTACCGGCGGGCGGCACCGGCGACCACCGGCTCGCGGCGGGCGCGAGCGCCTACGCGGACGTGCGCACCGTCCGTGACCCGGCGGACCCCGGGGCCCGCCGGACGGACGGCCGCACCGTGGCCGCCTCGGCCGCGCACGCGGGCCGCACCTTCACCGCGGACCGGGCCATCGGCCTCAGCTGAGCACCAGCTCCGGCGCGTAGGTGTCCAGCCACAGCGCGAAGTCCAGCGTGCGCTCCAGACCGCGCCGCTCCGTCTGGCTGCTGACCGGGGTGTCCCGCTCGGCGGCCGCCCGGACCCGCTCCCGGTCGAGCAGGTCGAAGACGGGGTGCGAGGGCCGGGACAGCAGGTCCTTGACCTGCTCGCGCAGCGCGACGGCGTACAGCGGGTCCTGGGTGGAGGGGTACGGGCTCTTCACCCGGTCGTACACCGAGCGCGGCAGGACGTCCGCGGCCGCCTCCCGCAGCAGGCTCTTCTCCCGGCCGTCGAAGGACTTCACGGCCCAGGGGGCGTTGTAGACGTACTCGACCAGGCGGTGGTCGCAGAACGGCACGCGGACCTCCAGGCCCACGGCCATGCTCATCCGGTCCTTGCGGTCGAGCAGGATGCGCACGAAGCGGGTGAGATGCAGATGGCTGATCTGCCGCATCCGGTACTCGAAGTCGCTCTCGCCGTCCAGCCGGTCGATCGTGGCGACGGCCGTACGGTAGCCGTCGGCGATGTAGCTCTCCAGGTCGAGGGACTTGGCCAGGTCGGTGCGCAGGACGTCGGTGTCGTCGCCGAAGTGCCGTCCGAAGTGCACCAGCCAGGGGAAGGTGTCGGTACGGCGCACCTCCTCGTCGAAGAACTGGAGGTAGCCGCCGAAGACCTCGTCGGCGGACTCGCCGGACAGCGCGACGGTGGACTTCTCGCGGATGGCGCGGAAGAGCAGCAGCAGCGAGGAGTCCATGTCGCCCAGGCCGGACGGCAGATCGCGGGCGCGGATCACCTGCTCGCGCACGGCGGGATCGGCGAGGGACTGGGAGTCGAGCACGATGTCCTGGTGATCCGTCTTCGCGAGCCGGGCCACGTCGTGCACGAAGGGCGTGTCGGGGGTGCCGCGCAGTTCGTCGGCGACGAAGTTGTCGGTCTGGCCGACGAAGTCGACGGCGAAGCTGCGTACCTTCTCGCCCTGTTCGGCGAGTTGGCGGGCGGCGATCGCGGTCATCGCGGAGGAGTCGAGGCCGCCGGAGAGCAGGGTGCAGCGCGGCACGTCGGCGACGAGCTGTCGGCGCACGATGTCGTCGAGCAGGGAACGGACGGTGGCGATGGAGGCGGCACGGTCGTCGGTGTGCGCGAGGGTCCGCAGCCGCCAGTAGACGCGGGTGCCGATGCCGGTGCGGTCGACGGTGACGACGGTGCCGGGTTCCACCTCGCGCATGCCGTCCCAGATCGCGTGCCCGGGCGTCTTGACCATGACGAACAGCTCGCGCAGGCCGTCCAGCGTGACCCGGCGGCGGGCCAGCGGGTTGGCGAGGATCGCCTTGGGCTCGGAGCCGAACAGGACGCCGTCGGCGGTGGGGTAGTAGTAGAACGGCTTGATGCCCATGCGGTCGCGGATCATCACGAGCTTGTCGTGACGACCGTCCCAGACGGCGAACGCGTACATGCCGTTGAGGCGTTCGGCGACCTGGTCGCCCCATTCGAGGTAGCCGTGCAGGACGACCTCGGTGTCGGAGTCGGTGGTGAACCGGTGCCCGCGGGCCTCGAGTTCGCGGCGCAGCTCGGTGAAGTTGTAGGCCTCCCCGGTATAGACCATGGCGATGTTCCCCTGGGGGGTCGACAGGGACATCGGCTGCCGGCCGCCGGGAAGGTCGATGATCGCAAGACGGCGGTGGCCCAGGGCGGCCGGGCCCTCGGTCCAGGTGCCGCGGTCGTCCGGGCCCCGGCAGGCCATCGTCTCGGTCATCGCATGCAATGTGGTGGCCTCGGTGGTCAGGTCACGGTCGAAGGAGACCCATCCGGTCATGCCGCACATGCGTTACCTCCTGCCTCCGGTTCACGGCCGGCCTCCGCGCTCACCTGCGCTGTCTCTATGGAAGTCGGATTCCGGTCGAAGAACCACTTGTAACAAGCACCTATATGTCGAGCGTCCGTCAGTTGCCCGAGGCAGTCAATGTGGGCGTAACACGGACGACCCCTTCACCCCATGGTTTCGGCCGCTTTTTGCTTGCACGAAATCCGGTGAAGCCGGTCCTGCCGGGCCGCTGCCGCCATGAACCGGCCACGGGCAAAAACTTCACCACGATCGCGGCGTCACGGCGCGGTGGGGGGCTCCCAGCGGGTGAGCGTCCGCAATGCCCCGGCCGCGCGGCTGAAGCCGTCCGTGCCGAGCGCGGCGCGCAGGCCTGCGTTGAACCGGTCGACCTCCGGCCCGGCGGCAACCAGCGCCGCGGCACCGGCATCGGTCAACTCCAGCACCACGGCGCGGTGTTCGCGGGGGTGGGCACGCTTGTCGACCAGTCCGGCGGCGGTGAGCCGGGTGACGAGCGCGGTGACGCCGGACTCGCGCAGGCCCAGGTCCGCGGCGAGTTCCCGCTGGGTGATCCCGGGCCGGTCACGCACCGCGTACAGCGCGCCGAGCTGCGCCGAGGTGATTCCGGCCGCGGCCAGCAGCCGGCGGTCCGCCGCGGTGCGCAGCTGGTGCGCTGCCCGCTGAAGCAGGAAGAACAGGCGCTGGTCGGGCTCGGACATGGGCCGATGTTGACAGAGGCGGCAGACCGGCGCCACTCTCACTTCACTAGTGAAGTGAGATGAGGAGAGCGAGGCGTGCCGTGCCCGACGTCCCTGATCTGTCGGCCGCCCGGAAGGTC
Organism: Streptomyces sp. MUSC 14; assembly: GCF_001866675.1. Taxonomy (NCBI): domain Bacteria; kingdom Bacillati; phylum Actinomycetota; class Actinomycetes; order Kitasatosporales; family Streptomycetaceae; genus Streptomyces; species Streptomyces sp. MUSC 14. Next base: position 54,459 of record NZ_MLYN01000056.1, on the reverse strand, counting down.
CTGGCCGCACAGCCCTTCAGCGCCCTGCTCGGGGCCCGTCTCGTGGCCTTCGGTGACGGCGAGGCGACCCTCGAACTCGACGTCCGGGAGGAACTGCTCCAGCAGTACGGCTTCCTGCACGGCGGAGTGCTCGGCTACGCGGCCGACAACGCGCTGACCTTCGCCGCGGGCAGCGTGGCCGGGTCCCGGCTGATCACCGCCGGGTACGCCATCGACTACCTGCGCCCGGCCCGGGGCGCGACGCTGCGCGCCCACGCCCGGGTGATCCGGGCGGGGCGCAGCCGGGTCGTGTGCCGCTGCGACCTCTGCGTGGTCGACGACGACGGCAGGCAGACCCTGTGCGCGGTGGCCCAGGGATCGGTCGCGGTGGGCGCACCGGCCGTACCCGCCACCACGGCCTGACCCGGGAAACATCCCTCCCGCCCGGCGGGATTGCCCCGAATGCCCCATCCGTGAATCGGCCCTATCGTGCTGTCATGGAGCACGCACTGAGTCCCGCGACCCTGGCCGAACTGCGGCGCCCGCGTCCCTACCCGGCGGTGTCCGTGCTGACCCCGACACACCGCCGTGAACCGGAGAACGGGCAGGACCCCGTCCGGCTGCGCAATGTCCTCACCGAGGCACGCAAACGCCTGGAGGCCGACCCCGCCGTCACCCGTGAACGACGCAACGACGTCGAGGCCCACCTCGAACGGGCCCTGTCCGAGGTCGACCTCGCGCACGCCGAGGACGGCCTGGTGATCTTCGCCGCCCCGGGCGAGCACCAGGTGTGGTCCCTGGCCCGCACCGTCCCCGAGCGGGTGGTGCTCTCGGACACCTTCCTCACCCGCAACCTGGTCGCCGCGCAGGCGGCCGAGCGGCCGTTCTGGGTGCTGTCGGTCTCCGCGGACCGCGTCACCCTGTGGAGCGGCGGCGAGGACCGCGTCGTGGCCGACGACTCCGGCGGCTTCCCGCTGGAGCGCCCGGAGCGCAACTTCGACCCGGAGCGCCAGGAGCAGATCGGCGACACCCCGAGCGCGTACCGTGACGAGGCCACCCGCCAGTTCCTGCGCGACGCGGACACCGCGATGGCCGCGCTCCTGCGCGAGCAGCCCCGGCCGCTGTACGTCACCGGTGAGCAGGCGGCGCTGTCCCTGCTGGACGAGGCCGGCAGCGTGGCCGGCAACGCCGTGCAGATCCCGCACGGCGGCCTCGCGCACGCCGGTCCCGAGGCCGTGTGGCAGGCGCTGCGGCCGGTGCTGCAGGCCGCGGCCCGCAAGGACGCCTCGACCGTGGTGAGCGAGCTGACCTCGGCGCGCGGCCACCGGACCTACGCGGCCGGTCTGGACGAGCTGTGGCAGAGCGCCCGCGAGGGCCGGGTGCGGCTGCTCGCCGTCGAGGAGAACTTCCGGGCGACCGCCAACGACCTCGGCGACCATCTGGTGCCAGCCGCGCCTGGCGACCTGGAGGCCCGCGAGGACATCGTCGACGAGATCGTCGAGCAGTGCCTGGAGACCGGCGCCGCCGTCCGCTTCGTACCCGACGGCGCCCTGGGCGACGCCGACGGGATCGCGGGTGTGCTGCGGTACTGAGCCACTCCCCCGGCGGCGCTCCCTGCGCGGCGTACGCTACGGCGTGATCGTCGGCGTAAGGGAGCGCACGCATGGGTGACCTGCTGGGTGTGGCGGTACTGGGTGCGGGGCACATGGGGGCCGATCACATACGACGGCTTGATCAAGTGGTGAACGGCGCCAGGGTCGCGGCCGTGGCCGACCCGGACGTCGAGCGGGCGAAGGAGGCGGTGGCCGGCCTCGTCGGAGTGAGCGTGCACGCGGACGCGGAGGCCGCGCTCGACGCGCCCGGTGTCGCCGCCGTACTCATCGCCTCCCCGGGACCGGCGCACGAGGAGGCGCTGCTCGCCGCGTTCGCCCGGGGCCTGCCGGTGCTGTGCGAGAAGCCCATGGTCCCGGACTCCGCCGGTGCGCTGCGGATCGTGGAGGCCGAGGCCCGGCTGGGCCGCCGGCTCGCGCAGATCGGCTTCATGCGCCGTCACGACGCCGAGTACCGGCGGCTGAAGGCGCTGCTGGACGGCGGGAGCCTCGGCCGGCCGCTGATGCTGCACTGCACCCACCGCAATGTCTCCTCGCCGCCCGGTTTCACCAGCGCGATGCTGGTGAACAGCTCGGTCTCGCACGAGATCGACGCGGCCCGCTGGCTGCTCGGGCAGGAGCTGACGGCGGTGACCGTGCTGCGGCCCGCGCCCTCCGCGGGCGCCCCGGCCGGCCTGCTCGACCCGCAGTTCGTGCTGTTCGAGACCGACCGCGGCGCGCTGGTGGACGTCGAGGTCTTCGTGAACTGCGGCTTCGGCTACCAGGTGCGCTGCGAGGCCGTGTGCGAGCGGGGCAGCGCCCGGGTCGGCGCCGAGCACACCATGGTGGTCACCACCGGCGGCACCGCTCACGAGGAGGTGGCGCAGGACTATCTCGTGCGCTTCGCCGCCGCCTACGACCGCGAGGTGCAGGCATGGGTCGACGCCGCCCGGCGCGGCGAGGCCACCGGCGCGACCGCCTGGGACGGCTACGCGGCCTCCGTCGTCGCCGAGGCGGGGGTCCGGGCGCTGGAGCAGGGCGGCCGGATGGCCGTCGCCCTCGCCCCGCGCCCGGAGCTGTACGACAGCTGCGCCGAGGTCAGCCGCTGACGCTCGCGCCGCCCGTCTCCAGGTGCCCGGTGAGCCGGCGCGACCAGGTCGCGTCGGCGTCGGCGGTCACCGTGAAGTCGTACCAGCCGTTCTGGTACGCGACGGCGTTGAAGAAGTCCTCCGTCGAGGCGCCCGCGGCGACGGTGTAGGTCCAGGGGCCGTCGCCGCGGTAGTGGTTCGAGGTGATGGTGAACTTCACCGACGACGATCCGGAGTTGGTCATCTTGATGTAGAGCGCGAGCTTGCCGGTGCCGGGCTCGACGGCGTAACGGGCGCGCACCTCGGCCGACTTGCCCGCCTTCGTGGCGTCCCCCTGGAAGCGGCGCAGGAAGCGGTTGGGGCCGACCATGGTCAGGTCGTACTGTCCGCCGCCGAAGCCGGTCCCGATGTTGAAGAAGTCGGAGGCGGTGCCGCCCGCGTCGACCGTGTACTGGTACGGCGTGGTGTCGCGGTAGGCGTTCGGGTGGATGGAGAAGTGGGCGGCGCGGGAGGCCGGGGTGCCCTGGTTGGTCATGGTGAACCAGGCGAGGGTCTTGCCGGCCGCGTCGAACTCCAGGTGGTCCAGGTAGCCGTTCGGCTGGTACGGCAGCGCGCGGGCGGGCCGGGTGCCGGACTCCTGGGCGGGCAGGGCGTTGTCGGTGGGCACCGGATTGGGCAGCGGGCCGCAGGTGTTGATGCCGATGACGCTGGTCGCGGGCAGCGGGACCGCTCCGTGGACCGGGTTGGCGAAGTCGAAGACGCCGGTGAGGTCGCCGCTGACCTTGCGCCGCCAGTCGCTGATGTTGGCGCACCGCACGGGCGTGCCGAGCGCGGTCGTCCAGGTCTCCAGGAAACGCAGCACCGAGGTGTGCTCGAAGACCTCCGAGGAGACCCAGCCGCCGCGGGTCCAGGGCGAGATGACGATCATCGGGACGCGGAAGCCGAAGCCGAAGGGCACGCCGTTCAGGAACTCCCCGGCCGTGCCGGCGGGCGGCACCGGCGGGGGCACGTGGTCGAAGTAGCCGTCGTTCTCGTCGTAGTTGAGGAACAGGACGGTCGAGTCGAACACGTCCGGGTCGGCGGCGAGGGCCTGGTAGACCATGCTCACGAAGTGGGCGCCGTCGCCGGGCGGGGCGTAGGGGTGCTCGGAGAACGCCTGGTTGGCGACCACCCAGGAGACCTGGGGGAGGGTGCCCGCGACGACGTCGGCCTTGATCGCGGCGGCGATGTCGTCCGGGGTCGAGCCCGTCACGCCCGGCACCGAGGACATGCCCCGGTCGTACAGCGGATCGCCCGCCTTGGCGTTCGCGAAGTTCTTGAAGTAGGCGCAGCCGTTGTCCCCGTAGTTGTCGGCCGCGTTCTGGTAGACCTTCCAGGACACCCCGGCGGCCTGGAGCGCCTCGGCGTAGGTCTGCCAGGTCAGGCCGGACTCGTCGCCGCCGTCGTACGAGGAGGAGTCGACCTTGCCGCTCCACAGGAAGGTGCGGTTGGGGCCGGTGGCGCTGAGGGTGGAGCAGAAGTAGGCGTCGCAGACGGTGTAGTTGTCCGCGAGCGCGTAGTGGAACGGGATGTCGGAGCGGTCCAGGTAGCCGAGCGAGCGGACGTTGCCGACGCCCGCGACCCAGTTGTCCATCCGGCCCTTGTTCCAGGCGGAGTGCTGCGAGGACCACGAGTGCGGCAGGTCGCCGTTGCACTGCGCCAGCGTCTCGCCGTCCTTGCCGCCGGCGGACGGGGTCGCGCTCAGCTTCCACGGGTACTGCCGGCCCACCCCGTTCGGCTGGTTGAAGACCGGGTACCCCCCGCCGAGGGCGATGCCGCTGCGGTCGTCGAAGCCGCGCACGCCCTTCAGACGGCCGAAGTAGTGGTCGAAGCTGCGGTTCTCCTGCATGAGGATCACCACGTGCTGTACGTCCTTGATGGTGCCCGTCGCCGTGGCCGCTGCGGCCGACGCCGACGCCGTACGGGTGGTGCCGGCGCCCAGCGCCACACCCGCCGCGACGGACGCGCCCAGTCCCACGAAGCCTCTGCGGCTGATCGGTGTCATTCGCCCCGTCCTCGTCACCGGTGCGCCCGTGCGGCACACCGCGCGACAGGGTGCACGGGGTGATCGTCAGGGTCCATACCCGTGCGGTGAGGCGGAGGTGAACAGAAGTCAAAGGACACCCGCACCGCTCAGACCCCGCCGAACAGAGCGCTCAGCCCCCGTTCCACCACCCGTGCCACGTCCTCCTGTCCGGGCGCCACCGCCGCGTAGGTCCGCAGCAGGAATCGGCGCAGGGCCGAGGACTGGAACTGGAGCAGAGCCATGCCGTGCGGCGAGTGGAACTCCAGCACCGTCCGGGTGCGGCCGTACGGCCAGATCTGTACGTCCCCGTGACCGGCCGGGGCGCGCAGCCCGTCGTCGAGCAGGGAGCGCGCGAAGGTCCAGGTGACGTCCTCGCCCTCCAGGGACGCCTCTGCGGGGAAGTCGACGAAGACGGCCAGCGGATCGTCGGCGGTGTACCGCAAGGTTGCCGACACCGGGATCTCCTGATCCTCGGCCGTGATGAGCCGGGCGAGCACGGGCTGTTCGACAGTGGTCTCCATGTTTATATGGAGTGCGGGAAGGCCCTTCGCATGCCGCCAAATCCGGTCAGAGTTCGATGAGTACAGGCCGGTCGACACGGAGGCGAACAGAGACGCGTCGAACACGCGCGTGGGCGCCACGCGAAGATCGCTCACACGGGCCAACTCTCGTAGGTTTTCTACGACTTGTCCCGCCCGGCGCGTACGTCATTCGTGCCTGCGGATCACTCCCGGAAGACTCTGGCATATGCCGGAAGCACCACCGTATCGTGTGTTGCCAAATCCCTTACAGGGCGTCGCGGGCTGTGCCACAGTCGTAACGGTCCCCCGTCCCGCCCTGGCCGTTTCGTCCCCCTTCGGAGTGCGTCATGCCGTCCCCAGTCTCCGCGGGCCGCCCAGCCGCCCAGCCTCCCGGGCGCGGCTCGGTCGAGGCGCTGATCACACAGACGCGGCGGCTCAAGGGCGACGTGGACGCCGTACGACGGGACACCCGGATCGACGGTGCGGACCCCGAGGAACGCTGGCAGCGCGCCCTGTACGACCTCGCCCTGCACCAACTGGACGACCTGGACACCCACTTGGCCCAGCTCCGGGACGGGCCGGACCTCGCGCCGGCCGCCTCCCCCCAGCCCGCCCCGGCCCGGCCCGGCGCGGCGCCCGGACCCCGCCGAGCGCCGTCCGCTCCCCCGCACGGCTCGCTGCTCAGCAGGGTCGGCAGCGCGGAGTGGAACCTGCTGACCGACGAGGCGACCTGGTCCGGCGAGCTGTACCAGATCCTCGGCCGCGACCCGGCCGACCCCGCCCTCACCCTGGACGAGCTGCCCTCGCTGGTCCTGGAGGAGGACCGGCCGAAGCTGACCTCGATGGTGACAGGCTGCCTGGTCGACGGCAGGCCGATCGACGGCGAGTTCCGCGTCGCACGGCCCGACGGCTCCGAACGCACGGTGCACATGATGGGCGAGCCCGTACTCGGCGCCGACGGCGGCACCGCGTCGATGTGGGCCGTGCTGCGCGACGTCAGCGAGCTGCGCCGCACCCAGCGCACGGTGCGCGAGACCCGTGACTCCCTGCACCGCCGACGCAGGGAGGAACAGACCGAGCACCGGATCGCGGCCGAGGTGCAGGAGGCCGTACTACCGCCCTGGCTCGGCTCCCTGCGGCTCCCGCCCCCGGGTCCGAGCCCCCTCGACCTCGCCGCCCAGCGCCTCCCCGCGGCGGCGAGCACTCTCATCGGCGCCGACTGGTACGACGCGCTGGACCTGCCCTGCGGCGAGACCCTGCTCAGCGTCGGCGACCTCACCGGACACGGGGTCGCCGTCGCCTCGGGCATGGCCATGCTGCTCGGTGCCGTACGCGGCATGGCGCTGGCCGGCACCGGTCCGGGTGACCTCCTGGGCATGCTCAACCAGCTGCTGGACGCCACCGTGCAGCCCGCCCTGGGCAGCGCCGTCTGCTGCCGCTACCGGCCCGACACCCGCACGCTGGTCTGGGCGCAGGCAGGACACCCCGCCCCGCTGCTCTACCGCGACGGGACGGGGCGGATGCTGACCGCGCCGGACGGCGTGCTGCTCGGCGCGACCTCGGGTGCCGTCTACGGGCAGGCCGACGAGACTCTCCGGCCGGGCGACGTCCTGCTGCTGCACACCGACGGGCTGGTGCCGGGGCAGACCCCGACGGCGGCCGTGGACCGGCTGCTCGGCCTCGGCCCACGGTTCGGCGCGGCGTGCAGCGCGCAGGACTGTGTGCGGACGGTGGTCGAGGAGTTCGGCGGAGCCGGACGCGAGGACGACGCGTGCGTACTCGTCGCCAGGATCACGGTCTGAGCCCCGGAAGACGCATCAACCGGCACAACCGGTGCGACCGGTAAGGGAAACGAAACGAGCGCGCGGGCCTCCTGTGCCCGTGCGCTCACGCCTGAGCGCTGCTGCCCTTGGCCCTCGGCGTGGGCAGGGCACTCCTGATCTCCTCCCGCAGTTGGTGGATCTTCGGGTACTCGGCGTACTGGGCGGTCAGCTGGTACATCTGGCGCAGCCGGTCCCAGGTGCGACGCGAGGAGTTCGAGCCCATCGACATCAGGGCCAGCCGGGCGAAGCGGTCGGCCTGTTCCGGATCGTCGGCGATGAAGCAGGCCGACGCCATGGACAGATGGTCGAAGATCTTCGACCGCTCCCGCCCGTCGACGCGCAGGGCCAGCGCCTTCTCCGCGTAGTACTGAGCGTGCGCGGCCGCACTCGGGTCGAAGTCCGCCAGCGTGCGATAGGCGAGGGCCTGCATGCCGTACAGGTCCTCGTCCTTGAAGGTCTGCATCCAGTCCGGCGGTTCCACGTCCTGCCGGTCGGTGACGAAGAGGTCCTCCGCCTGACCGAGCGTGCGGCGCATCGCCTGGCCCTTGCCCATCGAGGCCTGCGCCCAGGCCTCGATGGTGTGGAACATCGCCTTCGTACGCGGCTGAAGGCGCTCGCCGGAGCCGGTCTGGGCGAGCTTCATCAGGTCCAGGGCGTCGTCGGGCCGGCCCAGGTGCACCATCTGCCGGGCCGCCCGGGACAGGGCCTCCCCCGCGCGGGGGCGGTCGCCGCCCTCGCGGGCGGCATGGGCGGCGATGACGAAGTACTTCTGCGCCGTGGGCTCCAGGCCGACGTCGTGCGACATCCAGCCCGCGAGGACGGCGAGGTTGGCCGCGACGCCCCACAGGCGGCGCTGGAGATGGGGTGGATGGTGGTAGGCGAGCATGCCGCCCACCTCGTTGAGCTGGCCCACGACCGCCTTGCGCTGAAGCCCGCCGCCGCGGGCCGCGTCCCAGGCGCGGAACACCTCGACCGAGCGCTCCAGCTCCTCCACCTCCTGCGATCCGATGGGGGCGGCCTCGTAACGGTCGAACCCAGCGGGGTCGGCGTGCAGGGGGTCGTCGAGGACGGGGGCGTCGGCCTTCAGGGCCGGGTCGGTGTGCAGCCAGTCGTGCATGGCGCTGCTGAGTGTGGATCCCGCGGCGAGCGCGGCACCCGCGCCCACCAAGCCGCGTCGGTTGAGCATGAGGTCCATTCCCGTGAATTCGGTGAGGACCGCAGCCGTGCGCTCGGGCGCCCACGGCACGCCGTCGGGATGTTCCTCGATCCCGCCGTCCTGCCGTTTCCCGTTACGCCCGTGCCGCACCAGACCGAGGTCCTCGATGGTCACGACACGGCCGAGACGCTCGGTGAACAGGGCCGCCAGCACCCGCGGCACCGGATCGCGCGGGATCTCTCCCATGTCGATCCAACGCCGTACCCGGGAGGTGTCGGTCGACAACTGGGGGTGGCCCATGGCCGCCGCCTGCTTGTTGACCAGCCTCGCGAGTTCGCCCTTGGACCAGCCGGCCAGGCCGAACAGGTCCGAAAGGCGGGTGTTGGGTTGTCCGCTCACTTCAAGCCCCCAGGTTCTCGGCTGACTTGACAGTAGCCCCGTGGAGGTTGCCGAGCGACTATTCGCCAGGGTTCGCCAGGGTGCGCCAGATGGTGTGCCACTGCCCATCGGGTGTCAGGTAGGAACGCGCCACCCCGACCCGGTCACCCCAAGTCGGCGAGAGCCGACGGGCGTCGATATGACAGGGGCATTCCCCAGGGTGTCCCGGGCGACCGGGCCGGGTTGCGCGCAAGGACTTGCACAGGCAGGCACCGCAGGCACACGAAGGGATCTGTTTCTCCCATGTACGCAGCATCGTCCTCCGTGTCCGCCCCGCCCCGGCCGCTGCGCTCCCGCCCGGCGGGCGGCGGGCCGTACCTCGACCCGGTGGCGCGTCCGGGCGGACCCGTACCGGTCGCGGGCCGGCTCCGGCGCGTGCCGGGCCAGCCCGGTACGCCGCCGCTCAGCGGGAGACTCGACCTGTCCGGCCCTCAGGGGGCCCAACTGCGCGCCGCGATCGCCTCCGTGCACCGGATCTGCCCGGAGTTCGCTCCCGTGCAGGTGCTGCGGCGCAGCGGGCGCTCCGTCCTGATCGTGGGGACGACCGGGCGCAGTACGGCCGTGGCCAAGTGCCTGCTGGACCGCTCGCCCGCCTGGGCCGAGCGGATCCGCCACGAAATAGCCGCATACCGCTCGTTCGTCCGGCACCGACCCCCGGTCCGTGTGCCCCGGCTGATCGCGGCGGATCCGGACAACTGCACCCTGGTGATCGAGCGGATGCCGGGCCGGGTGGCTGCGCTCCAGCGGCATCCGGTGGAGGCACCGCCGCGGCCGGACATCCGGGTCGCGCTGGGCGCGATCTGCCGGGTGAACGCCTGGCGGCCTCCCGCGGGTACGTTCGACAAGCCGCTGGAGTACGGCGCCCGGATCGCCCGGTTCCACGAGCTGGGCCTGCTCACCGACCGGGACCTCGGCGACCTCCAGAAGCTGCTGCACGGCATCGCCCACGAGGTCGGCCGGCACGGCATGCTCCAGTTCAACCACGGCGACGCCCTGCTGTCGAACATCCTGTTGTCCCCGGCCGGTCCAGTGCTGGTGGACTGGGAGCACGCGGGCTGGTATCTGCCGGGGTACGACCTGGCCACGCTGTGGCTGGTCCTCGGGGACGCGCCGGTGGCCCGGCGGCAGATCAGCCAGATCGCCCAGTCGGCGGGCCCGGCCTCCCGGGACGCCTTCCTGGTGAACCTGATGCTGCTGCTCACCCGGGAGATCCGGACGTACGAGACCGCGGTGCAGCGTTCGATGCAGGACACGGCTCCGGTGGCCCCGGTCCAGCCGGGAGCCGCGCCGTCCGGCGAGGAACAGCGGCTGCTGCTTCGGCGGCTGCACGACGACTGTCAGCTGGCCCGCAAGGCCGTACGAGCGGCAGTCGGTACCCGCTGACGGGCACGAGGGTCCGCGGTGCGCCAGAGCGGCGGCGCATCGCGGACCTTCGTGCGTCCGGGCGCGCCACCCGCCCCGGGCCACCACTGGTGTATGCCTGTGACGCCCCGCAGGCCCGTGCCCGGCCGGGGCGAAACTCGCCGAAACCCCCTTGTGGCAGGGGAAATCAACGGCCCGAATGCATCATTGACGGATCGTCGGCAAGCCGGTACCACTGACCCAGCTCGGCGCCGTACGACCCTGCACGCCCGCCTGTCACAGGAGGCCGCATTGCGAGGTTCCGCCACCGATTCCCTGTCCACTCCCGGCCACAGACATCTACGGCGGGCTGCCGTTCCGCTCGCCTCGGCGGCCCTGCTGCTGCCGCTGCTCGGCGCGGCTCCCGCGCAGAGCACCACCGTCAACTCCTCCGCGCACCGGCTCCAGCAGGCCTTCGCCGGCGCCGCGGCCGAGTACCACGTGCCGCAGAGCGTTCTGCTGGCCGTCTCCTACCTCCAGTCCCGCTGGGACTGGCACGGCGGCGCGCCGAGCGTGACCGGCGGCTACGGCCCCATGCACCTGACCGACGCCCGAACCGCGATCGCCGCCACGGAGCACCACGCCGAGGGCACGGAGGACGCACGCGGCGACGGCTCCCGCCCGGCCGTCCGTCCCACGGTCAGGGTGCCGGCCGAGTCGCGGCTCCCGGCCCGGCTGACGACGCTGCCGAAGGCGGCGCAGCTGACGGGCCGGCCGGCCGCGGAGCTGCGCACCGACCCGACGGCGAACGTGGCCGGCGGGGCCGCGCTGCTCGCCACCGAGCAGAAGCAGCTCGGCGAACCGCTGAGCACCGACCCGGCCGACTGGTACGCCGCAGTGGCCCGCTTCTCCGGCGCGGACGACACGGCGACCGCGGCGGCGTACGCCAACGACGTGTACGACGTGCTGCGTTCGGGCGAGGAGCGCACCACGGACGACGGTCAGCAGGTCACGCTGGCGGCCGAGCCGCGCGTGTCCGCCGACACCGCTCAGCTGAAGCGGGCGGGCCTGCGCACGCTGTCCACGGACGGCATCGAGTGCCCGAAGTCGGTGTCCTGCGAGGCGGTCTGGGCGCCGTACGCCCAGTTCGGCAACAACGACTACGGCAACCACGACCTCGGCGACCGGCCGGCGTCGCAGCGCATCCGGTACATCGTCATCCATGACACGGAGGGCGCCTGGGACGAGACGCTGAAGCTGATCCAGGACCCCACCTACGTGTCCTGGAACTACACGGTCCGCTCCACGGACGGTCTGATCGCCCAGCATGTCAAGGCGAAGGATGTGGCGTGGCACGCGGGCAACTGGTACGTCAACGCCGCCTCGATCGGCATCGAGCACGAGGGTTTCCTCGCCGACCCGGACGCCTGGTACACGGAGGCGATGTACCGCTCCTCGGCGCGGCTGGTGAAGTACCTGGCCCGTACATACGACATCCCGCTGGACCGCGAGCACATCCTGGGCCACGAGAACGTGCCCGGCCCGACCACGTCCACCATCCCCGGTATGCACACGGACCCGGGTCCGTACTGGGACTGGCGGCACTACTTCGAGCTGCTGGGCCACCCCTTCGAGCGCACCGCGGGCAGGAAGTCGGACGTGGTGACCATCCTGCCGGAGTACGCCGTGAACCAGCCGGAGTACACGGGCTGCACCACCTCGGGCGAGCCCTGTGCCGCGCATGGCTCCGGCGAGGTGCGGCTGTACGCGGACCACGACACCGGCGCTCCGCTGATCAAGGACATCGGCCTGGGCACGGACCCGACCATCGATGTCAACGACGTGTCCTCGCGGGTCTCCACCGGCCAGCAGTACGCGGTCGCGGGCCGCTGGGGCGCCTGGACGGCGATCTGGTACCTCGGCCAGAAGGCCTGGTTCCGCAACCCGCCGGCGCAGCCCACGGCGGTCCCGGCGAGGGGCCTGCTGGTGACCCCGAGGAAGGGGCTGACCAGCGTCCCGGTGTACGGGCGCGCCTACCCGGAGAAGGAGGCCTATCCGGCGGGCGTCCCCGTGCAGTCGGTCGTGCCCCTGCCGTACACGATCCCGGCCGGGCAGCGGTACGTGGCCGGTGACGAGGTACCGGGCGAGTACGACTACTCGGTCACCTTCACCACCGACTCGCACCGGGTCGTGGTGGGCAAGGACCTGTACTACGAGATCCAGTACGGCCACCGGGTCGGCTTCGTCCGCGCCGCGGACGTCACCCTGGAGGGCTCGGCCGACTAGGGGGTGTCCCTCAGCCCTGCTGGAAAAGCTCCGCCGGGAGCGGCTTCAGCAGGGCGTACAGGTCGTCGGTGATGGGGCGGTCCCAGGCGGCGATGGTCACGAGCACGCCGTCGCTGCGGTCGAACTGGACGCAGGAGATCCGGCCCTCGGAGAGCTTCAGCCGCCGCACGATGAGGAGGTTGTCGCCCTGGAGGACGGGGGTGTCCTCGGTGCCGACGACGGTGACGTCCTCGTCGTTGTCCAGCGCGAGCAGCAGCTGGCCCACCTCGAAGGGGATCTCGTCCTCGGCGACCTCGCGGGCCGGGGAGCCCTCGGGGAGGTTGCCGATGATCATCGCGGGGCCGCGGCCGCCGAAGAGGTCGTAGCGCAGGAAGACACCCTGGCAGGTGCCGTCGGGGGCGGGCAGCAGGCCCGCGCCGAGGTTGCCCGGCCAGTCGCCCGGGTCCATGGCCAGCACGTCGAAGTCGGGTCCGGCAGGAGTGGCGCTGCGGCGGCGGAGGAACGACATGCGGCCATGGTACGTGTCCGGGCCGCAGGGGGTGACCTGGGCACCGGGTGCCCCTCGGGACGGCCGCTGCCGGTCCCGGCGGCGCGGCGTCCCCTCACTCCTCCGGCGGCCCGGGCGGTACCACGGCGATCGGGCTGGCCGCGTGGAGCAGGACGGCCTGGGTGACCGAGCCCATCATGCGCGCGGGCGCGAGCAGGCGACGGCGGTGGCGGCCGACCACCACCAGGTCGGCGTCCCGGGAGGCGGCCACGAGGTGGCCGGCCGCGTCGCCCGGCAGCGCCTCGGTGGCGACGCGGACCTCGGGGTGCCGCCCGTGGTGCGGGGCGAGGAAGCCCTCGGCGAGCGTGCGGGTCTCGCTCTCGACGGCGACCTGGTCGATCGCGGGCGGCACCAGCTGTCCGGGCGCGGTCCACGTCTGCACCGGCCACGGGTAGGCGGCGATCACCTGCACGCGGGCCGCGCGCAGGGCGGCCTCGGCGAAGGCGAACGCGAGCGTGCGGTCGTCGGGACTGTCGACGTGCAGGCCCACGACCACGCGTGGCCCTGGTTCGGCCGGACCCTGGCCGTGGACCTCCCGGCCGGGGCGGGGCACGACGACCACCGGGCACTCGGAGTCCCGTGCGGCGGCGAGGCCGTTGGAGCCGAGCAGCAGGCTGGCGAAGCCGCCGCGACCCCGGGAGCCGAGGACCAACAGCTGGGCGTCGGTGCCGAGTTCGGGCAGTACGGCGCCCGGCACGCCTTCGAGGGCGACGTACTCCACGGCGGGTTCCCCGGCGCCGTCCGCGAGCCGGGCGCGGACGTCGTCGAGGACCGGGTCGCCCTCCGCGTCGGGCGGGCCGGCGACCAGTACGTCGGCCTGGCCCCAGGCGGCGTACTGCCGTACGTGCACCACCCGCAGCGGTGCCGCGCGGCGCCGGGCGGCGTCGACGGCCCAGTCCAGCGCGCGCAGGCTGTCGTCCGAACCGTCGACCGCGGCGATGACCGGCGCAGTACTCATCGTTCTCACCTCCGGAACACGACCTTCCCCTTGCTGGGGCCAGCCTGACGCAGGGTCGGCCCCGGCGGGGCACTGCTGGTCGCGTGTCCGGAAATCCCGCCCGGAATGCCGCTGGGCGCGGCTCAGGTCAGGTCGAACTCCCCCTCGCGCGCACCGGAGACGAAGGCGCCCCATTCGGCTGGCGTGAAGATCAGGGAGGGGCTCTCCGGGCGTCCGCTGTTGCGCATCGCGATGAAGCCCTCGACAAACGCGATCTGGACATCGCCCAGACCCCGGCTGCTGGACTGCCATTCGGCGCTGCTGAGGTCCAGGTTCGGCTTGTCCCAGCCCGCGAGCGGCTGCTGCTGGATGGTGGTCTCGGCCACGTCCGTGCTCCTCCCGGTTCGTCGTCCGCGGCTCAGCCTAGCGACCGGTCCCGACTGCCGACAGGCCACCTGGGAAGGACTTCGGCCCCTCGTCGGCCGGCCGGTCAGGCGCCGGGCGGCTCGGATCCCACCAGCCACATGGAGAAGAACTGCGATCCGCCGCCGTAGGCGTGTCCGAGGACCTTGCGGGCGCCGTCCACCTGGTGTTCTGCGGCCAGGCCGCGCACCTGGAGCGCGGCTTCGGCGAAGCGGAGCATGCCGGAGGCGCCGATGGGGTTGGTGGAGAGGACGCCGCCCGACATGTTGACGGGCAGGTCGCCGTCGAGTTCGGTGACCCCGGACTCGGTGAGCTTCCAGCCCCCGCCCTCCTCGGCGAAGCCGAGGTTCTCCAGCCACATGGGTTCGTACCAGGAGAACGGCACGTACATCTCGACGGCGTCGATGTCGCGGCGCGGGTCGGCGATGCCGGCCTGCCGGTAGACGTCGGCGGCGCAGTCCCGGCCGGCCCGCGGGGAGACGAAGTCCTTCCCAGCGAACAGGGTGGGTTCGCTGCGCATGGCGCCGCCGTGCAGCCAGGCGGGCGGGCGGGGGGCGCGGGCGGCTCCGGCGCGGTCGGTGAGGACCATGGCGCAGGCGCCGTCGGAGGAGGGGCAGGTCTCGGAGTAGCGGATGGGGTCCCACAGCATGGGGGCGGCCAGCACCTTCTCCAGTGTGATGCCGTGCTCGTGGAGGTGGGCGTAGGGGTTCTTCAGGGCGTTGCGCCGGTCCTTGTAGGCGACGAGGGCGCCGATGGTGTCGGGGGCGCCGCTGCGCCGCATGTACGCGCGCACATGCGGGGCGAAGAAGCCGCCCGCCCCGGCGAGCAGGGGCTGCTGGAAGGGGATCGGCAGGGACAGGCCCCACATGGCGTTCGACTCGGACTGTTTTTCGAAGGCGAGGGTGAGCACGGTGCCGTGGACGCGGGCGGCGACCAGGTTGGCGGCGACCAGTGCCGTCGACCCGCCGACCGAACCGGCCGTGTGCACGCGCAGCATCGGCTTGCCCACGGCGCCCAGCGCGTCGGCGAGGTACAGCTCGGGCATCATCAGGCCCTCGAAGAAGTCGGGTGCCTTGCCGATGACGACGGCGTCGATGTCGGCCCAGGTCAACTCGGCGTCCTGCAGGGCGCGTTGCGCGGCTTCGCGGACGAGTCCCGCGATCGACACGTCACGGCGGGCGGCGACGTGCTTGGTCTGGCCGACGCCTACGACGGCCACGGGCTCCTTGCTCATCGTGGATCCCCTTCGAGTACGGCGACCAGGTTCTGCTGGAGGCAGGGTCCGGAGGTGGCGTGGGCGAGGGCGCGGTCGGACGCGCCGCGGTGGATGCGGGCGGCGGCCTCGCCGATGCGGACGAGTCCCGCGGCCATGACGGGGTTGGCGGCGAGCGCCCCGCCGGAGGGGTTGACGCGCACGTCGTCGCCGAGGCGCAGTGCCCTGCGCAGGACCACTTCCTGGGCGCTGAACGGCGCGTGCAACTCGGCGGTGTCGACGGGCCGTTCGAAGGCGCCCGCCTTCTCGGCGGCGAGCCGCGCGGACGGCGAGTCGGTGAGGTCGCGCACGCCCAGCCCGTGGGCCTCGATGCGGTGGTCGATGCCCCGGATCCAGGCGGGCCGCGCGCACAGTCCGCGGGCCCGGTCGCCGGCCGCGAGGATCACGGCGGCGGCGCCGTCGCCGACGGGCGGGCAGTCGCCGGTGCGCAACGGCCGTACGACGTAGTCGCCTTGGGGTATCCGGCCGGTGAGCTGGGCGTGCGGGTTGGCGGCCGCGTCGGCCCGGCTGCGGGCGCCGACGGCCGCGAGTGCGGGCTCGTCGGTGTGGCCGGCGTCCAGGAGGGCCTGTGTCTGGAGGGCGGCCAGGGCCACCGAGTCGGGCCACAGGGGGGCGACGTAGTACGGGTCCAGCTGCCGGGTCAGTACGTCGCGCACGGAGCCTGGTGAGGACTTGCCGTAGGAGTACACGAGCGCGGTGTCGGCGTCGCCGGTGAGCAGTTTGGTCCAGGCCTCGTACAGGGCCCAGGCGCCGTCCATCTCGACGTGCGACTCGGAGACGGGCGGCCAGGCGCCGACGCCGTCCAGGGCCATGGTGAAGGAGAAGGCGCGGCCGGCGAGGTAGTCGCTGGAGCCGGAGCAGGTGAAGCCGATGTCGGCGGTCCGCAGGCCCGTCTGCGCGAGCACCTCGTGCAGCACCGGCATGAGCATCTCGACCTCGGAGGACTCCTCGGTGGAGCGCCGGTGGTCGGTCTGGGCGAAGGCGACGACGGCGACGTCCCGGCCCGCGCGGACTTCTTCGCTGGTCACAGCAGCTCCTTGTACGTCTCGTAGTCCGCGTCGGGCTCGCCGGCGGGCCGGTAGTGGTCGGGGTAGCGGGCGTCCTCGGTCCACACCGGTTCGACGCGCAGGCCCATGCGCACCTGGTCGTAGGGGATGCCGCCGATCCGGGCGTGCAGGGCGAGGTCGGCGCCGTCGAGGGCGATGTGCGCGTAGACGTAGGGGACCTCGATGTCGAGATTCGCCGTATGGGCAGCCTTGATGTTGACGATGCAGAAGGTGGTCACGGTGCCGCGCGGCCCGACCTCGACGTGTTCGTCCGTCGCCACGCCGCAGGTGGGGCAGGCGCCCCGGGGCGGGACGTACACCTTGCGGCAGGAGGGGCAGCGCTCGCCGACGGTCCGCCGGCCGGACAGGGCGTGGATGTAGTCGGACTGGGCGCGGCCGGGCGAGTACGTGTAGTCGAGGCGGGCGGGAGTGACGATCCCGGTGACCGGGTCGGCGAACTCTCCGCTGTGGCCCGCCGGTTGTACGGCTGCTCCGTCGTACGGCTCGAAGCAGGCGATGTCGGTGATGGCACCGGTGCGTTCCCCGGCCCAGCGGACGCGCACCCGCATGCCGGTGCGCACGGCGTCGGGGCCGGGGGCGTCGAGGGCGTGCAGGAGGGCGGTGTCGGCGCCGTCGAGCCGGACGAGGACCCAGGCGAAGGGGGTGCCGAGGGGCTGGCCGCGCCGGGGTTCGTGGTTCCACGCCCAGGTGGTGACGGTTCCCGTGGGGGCTACCTCGACCAGGTCACGGATCTCCTCGGCGGTGACGGGATCGTACTCGACCGGCGGGACGAGGACGCGTCCGTCGGCGGCCTTGACACCGAGGACGACGCCTTCGCGCAGGCCGGTGAGGAAGGCGCTCTGGACGGGGCCGAGGGAGCGGGTGAAGGGGAACTCGACGACGAGGGGGGCTTTGAGGACTTCGGGCACGGTGGCTCCTCGGGTCAGGCGCGCTTGTAGACGGGGGGCCGCTTCTCGGCGAAGGCGCGGGCGCCTTCCTTGGCGTCGGCGGTGTCGAAGACCGGCCAGCCGCGCGCGAGTTCGGCCGCGAGGCCGTCGCTCTCCGTCAGCTCGGCGGTCTCGTACACCGACGCCTTGACGGCCTCGACGGCGAGCGGGCCGCAGGCGTTGATCCGCCCGGCGATCTCCAGTGCCGCGTCGAGGGCGGTGCCGTCGGGGACGACGTGGCCGATCAGGCCGATACCGGCGGCCTCCTGGGCGGTGTACGGCCGTCCGGTGAGCAGCATCTCCAGGGCGTGGGTGCGCGGGATCTGGCGCTGGAGCCGGACGGTGGAGCCGCCGATCGGGAACAGTCCGCGCCGGACCTCGAAGAGGCCGAACGTCGCGGACGCGCCCGCGACCCGGATGTCGGTGCCCTGGAGGATCTCGGTGCCGCCCGCCACGCAGTACCCCTCGACGGCTGCGATCACCGGTTTGCGCGGGCGGTGATGGCGCAGCATCGCCTTCCAGTGCAGATCGGGGTCGGCCTTGAGCCGGTCACGGTAGTGCTCGCCCTGCATGCCGTTCCCGGCGAGCGCCTTCAGGTCCATGCCGGCGCAGAAGGAGCCGCCGGAGCCGGTGAGCACGATCGAGCGGATGCCGTCGTCCGCGTCGGCCTCGGTCCAGCCGTCGTACAGGCCGACGAGCATCGGAAGCGAGAGCGCGTTCCGGGCGTCGGGCCGGTTGAGTGTGAGCACCAGTGTGGCGCCCTCGCGCCGCACGGTGAGGTGTTCCGTCCCGCCCATGGGCCTTCTCCCCTCGGTGAGAACGAGAACAGGTTGCAGTAGCCAGGGAGGCACTTCAAGGGTTTTCTGACAGAGAGTCAGATTTATTGACGCGGACCCTTCACAGTTGCGCCGCCCTTTGCTCTGATGACCGGCGAAGCGACGGTCAGGAGGAGCGGTGGAGTACAATCTTGCTGATCTGTTCGAGTCGGTCGTCGACGTTGCCGGGGACCGCGAGGCGCTCGTGTACATCGATCATCCAGGCACCGGTGCGGAGCGGCGGCTGACCTACGCGGAGCTGGACGCGGCCGCCAACCGCATCGCCCATCACCTGATCGACAGCGGGATCCGCCCCGGGGAGCACCTGGGCCTGCACCTCTACAACGGCGTCGAGTACCTGCAGACGGTGCTGGCCTGCCTGAAGGCACGCGTCGTTCCGGTCAACGTCAACTACCGCTATGTCGAAGAGGAGTTGGTGTACCTCTACCAGGACGCCGACCTCGTCGCGCTGGTCTTCGACGCGGAGTTCGCGGACCGGGTGGCCGGGGCGCTGCCGCGGGTGCCGGGGCTGCGGCATCTGCTGTGCGTGGGGGCGGAGGCGTCCACGGTGCCGGGCGCGGTGCCGTTCGCGCGGGCGGAGGCCGCCGGGTCGCCGCGACGCGGCTTTCCCGCGCGCTCCGGGGACGACCAGTTCATCATCTACACCGGCGGCACGACCGGCATGCCCAAGGGCGTGATGTGGCGTCAGGAGGATCTGTTCTTCGCGGGGCTGGGCGGCGGGGCGCCCACCGGGGAGCCGGTGAAGACGCCGGAGGAGCTGGCCGAGCGGGTCGCGGCCGGCGGCACCGGCATCACGTTCTTTCCCACTCCCCCGCTGATGCACGGCACCTCGACGCTGACGGCGTTCATCGGCTTCAACTTCGGCCAACGCGTCGTCCTGCACCGCAAGTTCGTGCCCGAGGAAGTCCTGCGGACGATCGAGCGGGAGAGGGTCACCAGCGTGTCGCTGGTCGGCGACGCCATGCTCCGGCCGCTGATCGACGTGCTCGGCGGCCCGCTGAAGGGCACCGACTGCTCGGCCCTGTTCAGCGTCTCCTCGTCCGGGGCGATCATGTCGGAGACGGTGCGCCGGCAGTTCCGGGAGCTGGTCCCGAACGCCGTGCTGCTGAACAACTTCGGCTCCTCCGAGTCCGGCTTCAACGGCACGGCGACGGACGACTCCGGGCCCGAGCGGGGCTTCCGCATCCGGGTCAACTCCCGTACCCGGGTGGTGGATCCGGCGACGCACGAGCCGGTCGCGGCGGGCGAGGTCGGCCGGGTCGCGCAGTGCGGCCACGTACCGCTCGGCTACTACAACGACCCACGCAAGACGGCGGAGACCTTCTTCGAGAAGGACGGCCGGCGCTGGGTGCTGCTCGGCGACATGGCGACGGTCGACGCGGACGGCGTGGTGACCGTGCTCGGCCGGGGCTCGCAGTGCATCAACACCGGGGGCGAGAAGGTCTACCCCGAGGAGGTCGAGCAGGCGCTCAAGGCCCATCCGGACGTGTACGACGCGCTCGTCGCCGGGGTGCCGGACGCCACGTGGGGCAATCATGTGGCGGCCGTGGTGCAGCTGCGCACAGGGGCGACGCTCCCCTCCCTGTCCGACATCCAGACCCACTGCCGGGCCCGGCTGGCCGGCTACAAGATCCCCCGCCAGCTGGTGATCACCGACTCCATCCAGCGCTCCCCGAGTGGCAAGGCCGACTACCGGTGGGCGCGGGAGGTGGCGGTGGCGGCGGACCGGCCGTGACACCGGGGTGTCCCGGCCCGCCCGCGACACCAGAGGAATACCCTGTGTGCCCGATCGCCGCCATTCCATGACTCACAGTGACGGCCGGTCGTAGGAGTTCCGCGCACGGAAGGATCCTCGGGTGTCGCACCCCACGCCTCGTTCCTGGCTCGCGTGGTGCCGTCGGCACCCCCGGATCGGGCAGGGGGTGACCGTCGGCACGACCGTCCTCGCCGCCGCCTTGCTGCCGGCCTCGCTCCTCCTGCCGGACCGGCCCGACCAGCTCGCCCCCGCCGCGTTCCTGCGCCTGCCGGCCGAGGCCGTGCTGCTCGCCGCCCTGCTGCTCGTGCTGCCCGGCCGGGCCCGGCGGGCCGGGGCGGTGGCCCTCGGTGTGCTGATCGGGCTGGTCACCCTGGTCAAGTGCCTCGACATCGGCTTCTACTCGGTGCTGTTCCGCCCCTTCGACCTGGTACTGGACTGGGGGCTGCTGGGCAACGCGGCGGATTATCTGCGCGAGACGTCCGGACGGTCCGGCGAGCTGGCCGCCATCGCCGGTGCCGTGCTGCTCACGGTCGCGGTCCTCGTCCTGACGACGGGCGCCACGCTGCGGCTGACCACCCTGCTGGCCCGGCACCGCACCCGCTCGGTCCGCGGCACCCTGGTGCTCGCCACCGCGTGGGTCACCTGCGTCCTGTTCGGCCTGCACAGCGCCGGCCGGCCCGTCGCCGCCGCGCTGGACGCCGAGCTCCTCGGCGACCGCGCCCAGCAGGTCCGCACCTCGCTCGCCGACGCCCGGCTCTTCCGCCGCCAGGCCGCCGTCGACGCCTTCGCCCACACCCCGCCGGACCGACTGCTCACGGGCCTACGCGGCAAGGACGTGCTGTTCACCTTCGTCGAGAGCTACGGCCGTTCGGCGATCGAGGACCCCGCGATGGCGCCGCAGATCGACGCGGTCCTCAAGGAGAGCTCGGCGAGCCTCGCGGCGGCCGGTTTCGGTGCGCGCAGTGGCTGGCTGCGCTCACCGGTGACCGGCGGCGGCAGCTGGCTCGCCCACGCGACCTTCCTGTCCGGCCTGTGGATCAGCAACCAGCAGCGCTTCCGCGGCCTCACCTCCAGCGACCGCACCACCCTCACCGGCGCCTTCCGCAAGACCGGCGCCTGGCGCACGGCCGGCATCGTGCCGGGCGTACTGACGGCCTGGCCCGAGGGCCGGTTCTTCGGCCTGGACCACGTCTACGACGGCCGCCATCTCGCCTACCACGGCCCGGACTTCGGCTGGTCACAGGTGCCGGACCAGTTCGCCCTGGAGGCCTTCCGACGCGCGGAGCTCGCCCGGCGCGGCCGCGGCCCGCTGATGGCGGAGATCGTCCTCACCTCCAGCCACTACCCCTGGGCACCTCTCCCGCGCCTGGTCGACTGGCGGGACCTGGGCGACGGCTCGGTCTTCCGGCCGGTCAGGCGTGCGGGCCGGTCCCAGGAGGAGGTCTGGCGAAGCCCGGAGAGCGTGCGCACCGCCTACCGCACCTCGATCACGTACGCCCTGCGCAGCCTCGTCCAGTTCCTGCGTCGCTACGGCCACGCGAACACCGTCCTGGTCTTCCTCGGCGACCACCAGCCCGTGCCGACGGTCACCGGGAACAGCCCCCGCAAGGACGTGCCGGTCACGATCGTCGCCCGCGATCCGAAGGTGCTGGACCGGATCTCCGGCTGGGGCTGGACGCAGGGGCTGAAGCCCGCCGCGAACGCCCCCGTCTGGCCGATGGACGGCTTCCGCGACCGCTTCCTCACCGCGTACGGGCCCCGGACCGGCGGTCGAGGAACTCCTCCAGCACGGCCAGGAACTGCTCCGGGCGGGTCTCATGGACCAGATGCCCCGCGTCGAGGGTGACGAGCCGGGCGTCCGGGATCAGACCGGCGAGCTGTGTGACCTGCTCCTGCGGGACGAGACTGGTGGGGCCGCCACCGACGACCAGCGTGGGCATGGTGATCCGGGCCATGTGGTCCCGCCACACGGGATCGGGTGCGTTGCGCTGGTCGTCGGTGGCCCGCACCATCGCCCAGTCGAACGGCAGCTCCCCCTCGGGCCGCGGGGTGGGCGGCCGGGGCGGGTCGAGCGGCACCGGTGCGCAGACGTCCTCCAGCACCAGGCGCCGTACGACCGCGGGGTGGCGCTGCGCCAGCAGACACGCGACGAGACCGCCCAGCGAGTGACCCACCACGTCCGCGTGCTCGACTCCGAGGGCCGCCAGCAGGGCCCGCACGTCGTCGGACATCGCCTCCCAGGTGTACTGCCCCGGCCAGTCGCTGCGTCCGTGGCCGCGCAGGTCCGGGGCGTACACGCGGCGCGGAGCCGGCGGGGCCGCGAGGTGTTCGGCGACGGGCGTCCAGTCGGCGCCGTCCGCGCCCCGGCAGTGCAGCAGCAGGACGGGCGGCGCATCGGTCAGGGCGTCGGGCGGGCCCCAGGTCCGGCAGGCCAGGGTGATGCCGTTCGCCTCGACGGTGAACAACTCGGCGGGGTACGGCTCGGCGGTGTCCATGCCCGGCACGCTAGCCGGGCGGGCAGGGCCCGGGCCGCCTACTCTGCCGAGGGCAGAGCGGAGCCCGCGGGCCCGTCGAGGAAGGCGAGCAGCCTGCCCGTGAACCACTCCGGATCGTCCAGCCAGGGGAAGTGACCGGCGCCGGGCTGGACGCTGAACTCGGCCTTCGGGAAGGCCTCGGCGGCCCGTCGGGCGAGGTCGGGACGGGGGCCGCCGTCGAGTTCTCCGGCGAGCACGAGGACCGGTGCGGTCAGGTGGGTGAGGGCGGCCCGGGTCGCGTCGGGGGTGAAGGCACCGTCGCCGGAGTACCGCTCGCACGCCTCGTCGTTGGTCTGCTCCAGCTCGGCGTCCGCGTGCGACCGGGCCGCGTCGTCCCAACGGCCGTAGAAGAACGGCAGGAACACGTCGTCGAAGTCCGCCTCGCCCGCCAGCCAGGCCCGGAACGCGGGGAACGCCTGAGCGAACCACGGCTCGGCCGCGCGCAGTCCGGCCACGGCCAGCCGGTCGTCGGGCGTCGTCTGCAGGCCGAGCGCGGACGGGTTGGGGGTGATCAGCAGCAGCCGTCCGACCCGGTGCGGGTGGCGGGCCGCGTAGAGCATCGCCAGGGCGGCGCCCGCCGAGTGCGCGAGCAGATCCATGCGTTCCAGGCCCAGGTGGGCCCGCCATGCCTCCACGTCCTCGACCATGCGGTCGCAGCGGTACGTCGCCGGGTCCGCCGGGGCGGCCGAGTCCCCGGTGCCGCGCAGGTCCAGGAGGGCGAGCCGGCGGTGTGCGGTCAGCCCGCCGAGGTCACCGAGGTAGGCGGAGGCGCGCATGGGGCCGCCGGGCAGGACGACGAGGGGCTCGCCCGCGCCCCGCAGGTGGTAGGCGAGCCGGGTGCCATCGGTCGCGGGGAAGGTCGGCATGGGGGTGATCATCCAGGTCCGCCGCGGCGGGGCGCAACGTCTTTGCACGGGGGACGCGTGGCCCGCAAAATCCGCGCCCCCCTCTTGCCTCACGGCGCATGACCTGAATTACTGGCCCCGAACAGGTCGACCGAACGATCGGTCGCCCGGAATGTACGGTCGGCAAGGGAGACGTCCCGATGACGGACACGACGGATCTGCTCGACGCGGGCGAACGGCTCGGGCCCGACGAGCTGCGGGCCCTGCAACTGGAGCGGCTGCGCTCCACCCTGCGGCACGCCTACGACCACGTGCCGTTCTACCGGGACTCCTTCGACAAGGCCGGCGTGCGCCCCGAGGACTGCCGCTCGCTCGCGGACCTCGCCCGCTTCCCGTTCACGACCAAGGCGGACCTCAGGGAGAACTACCCGTACGGCATGTTCGCCGTTCCCCGGGAGCGGATCCGCCGGCTGCACGCCTCCAGCGGCACCACGGGCCTGCCCACGGTGGTCGGCTACACGGACGACGACCTCTCCATGTGGGCCGACATGGTGGCGCGCTCGCTCCGCGCCGCCGGCGCGCGGCCCGGCGACATCGTGCACGTGGCGTACGGCTACGGGCTCTTCACCGGCGGCCTGGGCGCCCACTACGGCGCGGAGCGCCTCGGCTGTACGGTCGTGCCGGCCTCCGGCGGGATGACGGCCCGGCAGGTACAGCTCATCCGGGACCTGAAACCGGCCGTGATCATGGTGACCCCCTCCTACATGCTGACACTGCTGGACGAGTTCGAGCGGCAGGGCGTGGACCCGCGCACCACCTCGCTGCGCGTCGGCGTCTTCGGGGCCGAGCCCTGGACCGAGCAGATGCGGCGCGAGATCGAGGAACGCTTCGCGATCGACGCCGTCGACATCTACGGGCTGTCGGAGGTGATCGGCCCCGGTGTGGCGCAGGAGTGCGTGGCGACCAAGGACGGGCTGACCGTGTGGGAGGACCACTTCTATCCGGAGGTGGTCGACCCGATCACGGGCGAGGTCCTGCCGGACGGGGAGCGCGGCGAGCTGGTGTTCACCTCGCTGACGAAGGAGGCCATGCCGATCGTCCGGTACCGGACCCGGGACCTGACCCGGCTGCTGCCCGGCACGGCGCGGGTGTTCCGGCGGATGGAGAAGGTCACCGGGCGCAGTGACGACATGGTGATCCTGCGCGGGGTGAACCTGTTCCCGACCCAGATCGAGGAGATCGTGCTGCGCACGCCGGGGGTGGCGCCCCACTTCCAGCTCCGGCTGACCCGGGAGGGCCGCCTGGACCGGCTGACCGTCCGCGCCGAGGCCCGCCCGGACGCACCGGCGCAGACCCGGGAGACGGCGGCCCGGTCCATCGCCCTGGCCGTGAAGGACGGCATCGGGGTGTCGGTCGACGTGGAGATCGTGGATCCGGAGTCGCTGGAGCGGTCGGTGGGCAAGATCCGCCGGATCGTGGACCTGCGGTCGCGGAACGCGGGGTGACCGGCATCAGCTTCGGCTTCGGCTTCCACCGGGGGACGCTCGTATCGACGTACCCCGAAACGTCGGCGTCGCCCTATACTCCGGAGCCATGACGGACACGGACACCGCCCCCATCCCGGACCCGGACCTGGTCAACGCGCTGCGGGCACTGTCCAACCCGATGCGGCTGCAGATGCTGCGCTGGCTGCGCGAGCCCGAGCGGCACTTTCCGATGGACCGGGCCATCGCCGACCCGGCCGAGGTGGGCGTGTGCGTGAGCCACATCCAGGAGAAGGCCGGACTGGCCCAGTCGACGGTGTCGGCCTACCTGGCCGAGCTCCAGCGCGCGGGCCTGGTCCGCGCCACCCGGGTGGGCAAGTGGACCCATTACAAGCGGGACGAGCGGCGCATCGCCGACCTGGTCAGCGAGCTGGGCCGAGCCCTGTAGTCACGGACGCCCGCCATGCCTCGGGCGCACTCCCTTGCGCTTCATATCGAGAATCTGCGATATTTCGATTAATAGATCACATCGGCCGACGCACGGGGAGCAGGACACATGACGGGCCAGCACGGCTTGGATCTCGGCACGTTCGGGATCTACACCTTCGACTTCGAGCATCAGCCGGCCGCCGGGATCCGGGACGCGGTCCAGGAGCTGGAGGGCCTGGGCTGGCCGGCGCTGTGGGTGCCCGAACTGCTCGGCCGCGAGGCCCTCACCCACGCCGGCTTTCTGCTGGCGTCCAGCCGGCGGCTGAGCGTGGTCAACGGCATCGCCCAGATCTGGCCCCGCCGCGCCCGCTCGACGTACGGCGCCGCGCTGCTGCTCGCCGACGCCTACCCGGGCCGGCACGTGCTCGGCCTGGGCTTCGGCGGCGAGCCCCGGCCCGGGGTGAAGCCGCTCGCGGCCATGGCCGCATACCTGGACCAGCTCGACGAGCCGGCCGCCGCGGACCCGCCCGCGCTCCCCAACCCGCGCCCCGCCACCCCACTGCGGCGCCTCCTGGCCGCATACGGCCCGAAGATGCTGGAGCTGGCCCGTGACCGCGCCGACGGGGCCCAGACGTATCACGTGAACGTGGCGCACACGGCGCAGGCGCGGGAGATCCTCGGGCCGGACGCCTTCCTCGCCGTCGAGCACGCCGTCCTCTTCGAGAGCGACCCGGCCCGAGCCCGCGCCGCCGCCCGCGCGCACCTGCGCGGCTACCTCGAAACCCCGTACAACATCGCCAAGTTCCGCCGCCTCGGCTACACCGACGACGACCTCGGCGCCGGCGGCAGCGACCGCTTCGTGGACGACCTGGTGTTCTGGGGCGAGCCGGACGCTATCATCCGCAAGCTCCACGGACATGTGACGGCGGGCGCCGACCACGTCGCCGTCCAGGTGATCGGCGTCGAGCCGGGCGAGTCGGCCCTGCCCCACTGGCGGCTGCTGGCCGAGGCGCTGCTGCCGACGCCGCCCCGGGCACACACCGTCAGCGGCCGAAGCGGTCCCGCAGTTCGCGCTTGAGGATCTTGCCGCTGGCGTTGCGGGGCAGTTCTGACACGAACACGATGCGCTTGGGGGCCTTGAAGGCGGTGAGCTTCTCCTTCACATGGGTGATGAGCTGCTCCTCCGTCACCTCGCCGCGCGGCACGACGACGGCGGTGACGGCCTCGATCCAGCGGTCGTCCGGGAGGCCGATCACCGCGGTCTCGGCGACGGCCTCGTGGGTGTAGAGAGCGTCCTCGACCTGGCGTGAAGCGACCAGGACACCACCGGAGTTGATGACGTCCTTCACCCGGTCCACGATCGTGAAGTAGCCGTCGGCGTCGCGGACCGCGAGGTCGCCGGAGTGGAACCAGCCGCCACGGAAGGCCGCGGCGGTCTCGTCGGGTTTGTCCCAGTAGCCCTCGCACAACTGCGGCGAGCGGTAGACGATCTCGCCGGGGGTGCCGTCGGGCACGTCCGCGCCCCGGTCGTCCACCACCCGAGCCTCCACGAAGAGCACGGTGCGGCCGCAGGAGTCCAGGCGGCCCTCGTGCTCGTCGGGGGCGAGCACCATGGCCAGAGGGCCGATCTCGCTCTGCCCGAAGCAGTTGTAGAAGGCCAGCCCCGGCAGGCGTGCGCGCAGGCGCTCCAGCACCGGGACGGGCATGATCGAGGCACCGTAGTAGGCCTTGCGCAGGCCGTCGAGGTCGCGGGTGGCGAAGTCGGGCCGGCCCGCGAGCGCGATCCACACCGTGGGCGGCGCGAACAGGCTGTCCGCCCGGCCCGCTTCGATCAGGTCGAACAGGCGGTCCCCGTCGGGCGCGTCCAGGACGACGTTGGTCGCGCCGACCGCCAGGTACGGCAGCAGGAACACGTGCATCTGCGCCGAGTGGTAGAGGGGAAGCGCGTGCACCGGGCGGTCGCCCGCGCTCAGGTCGAGGGCCGCGATGGCGCTCAGGTACTCGTGCACGAGCGCCCGGTGGGTCATCATCGCGCCCTTGGGCAGAGCCGTCGTGCCGGAGGTGTAGAGCAGCTGCACCAGGTCCTCGGTGCGGGGCCCGGGGCCGTCGTACGGCGCCGCCTTCGCCTGGCGTGCCAGGAGCGAGTCCCCGGCGTCCCGGAGCGGCAACTGCCGTACGCCCTCCGGGAGTCGGCCCGCCAGGTCCGGGTCGACGAGCACGAGGGTGCTGCCGGACTGGGTGAGGAGATACGCCAGGTCGTCGCCCGTGAGGTTCTGGTTGACCGGCACATGGACCAGCCCGGCCCGGGCGCAGGCGAGGAAGGCGATCAGACAGGCGTCGGAGTTGTGGCCGTAGGCGGCGACCCGGTCGCCGGGCGCGAGTCCCTGCGCGCGCAGTACCGAGGCCGCACGGGAGACGGCGTCGTCCAGTTCCTCGTACGTCCACCGTCGCTCGCCGTACTCCAGCGCGAGGCGCGCCGGCGTGCGCCGGGCGCTGCGCCGCAGCACCCCGTCAACCGTGCTGCCGTGTCCCTGCGTCATGACTCATGATCCTCGGTCCGTCACCGGGGCAGGTCAAGCACCGAGAGGGTCACACCCCCGGTGGGCTCAACAGCTCCTTCCCTCAATGATGTTGGTAAGCACCATTGCGCAGCCACCTGAGACGGCTGGCCGTCGTCGCCGTCGCCCTGTTCACCGCCTCGTCCGCACTGCCGGCCGCCGCGGCCGCGCGGCCGGGCCACCAGGAACATCCCGCACACGGCGGACTGTCCGCCGTCATCCGCTACACCGAGTACGGCATTGCGCACATCGTCGCCGGGAACTGCGCGGACCTCGGCTTCGGCACCGGCTGGGCGCAGGCCGCCGACCAGGTGTGCACACTGGCCGACGGCTTCGTGACCGTGCGCGGCGAACGCTCGCGCTTCTTCGGACCGAATGCGGCGACCGACCAGTCGCTGTCGTCGGCCGCCCGCAAACTGTCCGGTGACCTGAGCTTCCGGGGAGCACAACAGGCAGGCACCGTAAGGAAGTTGACGGCGGCACCGGCGCCGCTGGGTCCGAGCGGGGACGTGCGGGACCTGATGCGGGGCTTCGCCTCCGGTTACGACGCCTGGCTGCGGCAGAACCGGATCTCCGATCCCGCGTGCCCGCGCTCCGGGTGGTCCGCGTGAGCGAACACCGACCGTGCGGTCCCGCCCCGGGAACGTCTCCGGGCGGGACCGCACCGCTGTCACACCGGGCGGGTACGGCCCTCCCAGTACGGGTCCCGCAGCCGCCGCTTGTAGAGCTTGCCGTTGGGGTCGCGGGGCATCTCGGCGATGAAGTCGACGCTCTTGGGCCGCTTGTAGCCGGCCAGCCGCTCGGCGCAGTGGTCGAGGAGGGCGGCGGTGAGCGCCGGGCCGGGCTCGTGGCCCGGAGCCGGTTCGACCACGGCCTTGACCGCCTCGCCCCAGTCGTCGTGCGGGATGCCGAAGGCGGCGGCGTCGGCGACGGCCGGGTGGGCGAGGAGCACGGACTCGATCTCGGCCGGGTAGATGTTGACCCCGCCGGAGATGATCATGTCGATCTTGCGGTCGCGCAGGAAGAGGTAGCCGTCCTCGTCGAGGACACCCAGGTCGCCCACCGTGAAGAAGTCACCGATGCGGTTCTTGCGGGTCTTGGCCTCGTCCTTGTGGTACGCGAAGCCGCCGGTGCTCATCTTCATGTAGACGGTGCCGAGTTGGCCGGGCGGCAGCCGCCTGCCGTCGTCGTCGAAGACCGCGAGTTCACTGATCGGCCAGGCCTTGCCGACCGTGCCGGGCTTCTTCAGCCAGTCCTCGGCGGTGGCGAAGGCACCCCCGCCCTCGCTGGCGGCGTAGTACTCCTCCACGCAGTGCCCCCACCAGTCGATCATGGCCCGCTTGACGTGGTCGGGGCAGGGGGCGGCGCCGTGGATGGCGTGCCGCATGGACGAGACGTCGTAACGGGCCCGCACCGCGTCGGGGAGGGCCAGCAACCGGTGGAACTGGGTCGGGACCATGTGGGTGTGCGTGCACCGGTGGGCGTCGATGACGCGGAGCATCTCTTCCGGCGTCCACTTGTCCATCAGGACCAGCCGGTGGCCGATGTGCAGAGACGCGCCCGCGAACTGGAGCACGGCCGTGTGGTACAGCGGCGAGCAGACGAGATGGACGTTGTCGTCGAACGGCCGGATACCGAAGATGCCGAGGAATCCGCCCAGGTAGGCCTCCTCGGGTGCCTTTCCTGACAGCGGGCGGCGGATGCCCCGGGGGCGTCCCGTCGTACCGGAGGTGTAGTTCATGACCCAGCCGAGCTCACGGTCGGCGGGCGCCGACTCCGGCTGTCCGTCCAGGAGACCGGCGTACGGCCGGAAGCCCTCGATCGCGCCGACCGCGTACCGGTGGGCCGGCGGCAGACCCGCCTCGTCGGCGGCGGCCCGTGCCGCGTCGGCGAACCGCTCGTGGGCGATGAGCACCTTCGCCCCGGAGTCGGCGACGATCCAGGCGATCTCGGGGCCGACGAGGTGGTGGTTGACCGGGACCAGATAGAGGCCGGCCTGGGTGGCGGCCAGGTGGGCGGCGAAGAACTCGACACCGTTGGGCAGGACGACGGCGAAGGCGTCGCCGCGCTCCAGCCCGGCCGCGCGCAGCCCGTGGACGAGCTTGTTGGCCGCGGCGTGCAGACGTCCGGCGGTCCACTCCTCACCATCCGGGGCGATCAGCGCCGTGCGGTCGGGGTCGTGCGTGGCCTGGGCCCAGAATCCGGCGGGGGGTGTGCTGGTTCCCGCGGGGGGTGCACTGGTCACCGAGCGCTCCTTCCGGCGATGCGGTTGATACGGTCCACGGCCCGCTCGAAGCCGCGGGTGAGGTCGTCGAAGACGGCCTGGACGCTGCGTTCGCTGTTCATCCGGCCGACGATCTGGCCGACGGGCGTGCCGAGCAGCGGTTCGACCTCGTACTTCTGGATCCGGGAGACCGCCTCGGCCACCAGCAGCCCCTGGAGCGGCATGGGCAGAGTGCCGGGGCCGGCCGGGTCGTCCCAGGCGTCGGTCCACTCGGTGCGCAGCTGGCGCGCGGGCTTGCCCGTCAGGGCACGGGAGCGGACGGTGTCGCCGGACCCGGCGGCGAGCAGTTTGCGGGTCAGCGCGGGCGCGTGCAGATCGGCTTCCGTGGTGGTCAGCCAGACGGAGCCCAGCCACACGCCCTGGGCGCCGAGCGCGAGGGCGGCCGCCACCTGCTGTCCGCTGCCGATACCGCCGGCGGCCAGGACGGGCAGCGGGTCGACGGCGTCCACGATCTCGGGGGTGAGCACCATGGTGGCGATGTCGCCGGTGTGGCCGCCGGCCTCGTATCCCTGGGCGACGACGACGTCGATGCCCGCCTCCTGGTGCTTGCGGGCGTGCCGGGCGCTGCCGGCGAGCGCGGCGACCAGGACGTCCCGGTCGTGGGCGCGGGCGACGACGTCGGCGGGCGGGGAGCCGAGGGCGTTGGCGAGCAGCTTGACCGGATAGTCGAAGGCGACGTCGAGCTGGGTGCGGGCGACCTGCTCCATCCAGCCGGTGATGCGCCACCCGGAGGCCTCGCCCTCGGCCAGCTCGGGCACCCCGTGCCCCGCGAGGGTGTCCCGTACGAACTGCCGGTGCCCCTCGGGGATCATCGCCTCGACGTCCGTCTCGGAGACGCCCTCCACCTTCTTCGCGGGCATCACCACGTCCAGCCCGTACGGCCGGTCGCCGACGTGTGCCTCGATCCAGTCGAGGTCGCGCCTGAGGTCGTCGGGAGCGGTGTAGCGAACCGCACCGAGCACGCCGAAGCCGCCGGCCCGGCTGATGGCCGCGGCGACGGCAGGGAACGGCGTGAAGCCGAAGACGGCGTGCTCGACTCCCAGTCTCTTGCTCAGCTCGGTCTGCATGGGCGCAGGATGCCGCAGCCGACGTGCCGAGGGAAGACCCTTTCTGACGTTCCGTCAGATTCCTGTGACTGCCGGGCCGTTATGGAGCAGTGGCCTCCAGCACCGCCATGGCCGCGTTGTGCCCCGGCACCCCGCTCACCCCTCCCCCGCGCACCGCGCCCGCGCCGCACAGCAGGACGTTCGCGTGCCCCGTCTCCACACCCCAACGGCCCGTGCCCTCCTGGGCGTAGGGCCAGGACAGGGCGCGGTGGAAGATGTTGCCGCCGGGCAGCCCGAGGTCCCGTTCCAGGTCGAGCGGGGTCTTCGCCTCGATGCAGGGACGGCCGTCGGCGTCGATGGCCAGACAGTCGGCCAGCGGCTCGGCGAGGTGGGCGTCGAGCTGGGCAAGGGTGGACTTCAGCAGTTCCTCGCGTACGGCGTCGTTGTCCCGGTCGAAGAGCCGGGCGGGCGTGTGCAGGCCGAACAGGGTGAGCGTCTGGTAGCCGCGCTCGGCGAGTCCGGGGCCGAGGATCGAGGGGTCCGTCAGCGAGTGGCAGTAGATCTCCGAGGGCGGCGCGGCGGGGAGTTCACCGGCGGCGGCCTGGTCGTGGGCGGTGGCGAGCTGCCGGTAGCCCTCGGCGACATGGAAGGTGCCGGCGAAGGCCTCGCGCGGGTCGGTGTCCGGGTCGCGCAGCTTCGGCAGCCGGGTGAGCAGCATGTTGACCTTGAGCTGGGCACCCTCGGCGGATTCGGGTGCCAAGTCCCCCGTGAGCGTGGCCAGTTCCTGCGGGGAGGCGTTCACGAGGACGTGCCGGGCGGCGGCGACGCCCTCGCCGTCGGCGGTGCGGTAGGTGACCTCGGCGCGCTCGCCGTCGGTGGCGATGCGCACCGCCTCGTGCCCGGTGCGCAGTTCGGCGCCCGCCGAGCGGGCCGCGGCGGCCAGTGCGTCCGTGAGGGCACCCATGCCGCCGACCGGCACGTCCCAGGCGCCGGTGCCGCCGCCGATGACGTGGTAGAGGAAACAGCGGTTCTGCACGAGGGACGGGTCGTGGGCGTCGGCGAAGGTGCCGATGAGGGCGTCGGTGAGGACCACGCCCCGCACCAGGTCGTCGGCGAAGTCCTCCTCGACGGCAACGCCGATCGGCTCCTCGAACAGGGTGCGCCAGGCGGTCTCGTCGTCGACGCGGCGGCGCAGCTCGTCCCGGGTGGGCAGGGGCTCGGTGAGGGTCGGAAAGACACGCTCGGCGACGCGGGCGGTCATGCCGTAGAAGCGCTGCCAGGCCGCGTACTCGCGCGCGCCGCCGGTCAGCCGGGCGAAGGCCGCCCGGGTGCGCTCCTCGCCGCCGCCGACGAGGAGTCCGGTCGGCCGTCCGTCGCGCTCGACAGGGGTGTACGAGGAGATGGTGCGGGAGCGGACCCGGAAGTCGAGGCCGAGATCGCGCACGATCTTCTGCGGCAGCAGGCTGACCAGGTAGGAGTAGCGCGACAGCCGGGCGTCGACGCCGGTGAAGGCGCGGGTGGACACGGCGGCGCCGCCGGTGTGGCCGAGCCGCTCCAGCACCAGGACGGTGCGGCCCGCCCGGGCCAGGTAGGCGGCGGCGACCAGGCCGTTGTGTCCACCGCCGACGATGACGGCGTCGTAGGTGCGAGTTCCCTCGGTGGCAGGCATGGTCCTTCGTAACACGCCGTGATCCACGACGACCAGAGGCACGCTCCGGCGGGGGCGGGCACCGGTGGTGCGGCTTGGCGGGGGCGCGGTGTGGGGGCCGGGCGTCGTCCAAGCCCAGGCACCGCGGGCGGCGGGCACGGCAGGAGGCCGGGCGCCCTGGGAAGCGAGCATGGCCAGGAGAGGTACGACCGGGGGCAGGCATGGCAGGAGACCATGCGCGGCCGGGGTGGGTACGGCCGGGAACCGGGCGCCACCGGAGGCCTGGCGTCGCCAGAGGCCACCGCGGGAGACCGGGCGCGGCAGACGCAGAGCCCTTCCGGACAGCGGGCGCCCCGAAGAGCAGGCACCGCCGACGAGCAAGTGCCACCAGAGGCCGCGTGTTCCCGGAGAACAGACACCGCCGGAGACCAAGCGCTCCCGGAGAACAGCCCCCCAGAGCCCCGGCGCCACCGGATACCAGGAGCGCGCGAGACCAGACACCACTGGAGCTTGAACGAACGCCAGGAGCCGGCGCGGCCGGAGGCCGAGTGGCGTCGACGATCAGGCGCCGCCGGGCGTCGGGCGTTGGCGGACCACTGCGACACGGCGGTACAGCTCACCGGCCTCGGTGCCCCGGCCGAGTCGCTCCAGGCAGTGGGCCTCGTCGTTGCGGCTGGCGAGGGTGTCGGGGTGGTCGGGGCCGAGGACGCGCTCGCGGGCGGCGGCGACCCGGTGGTACTCGGCGAGCGCCTCGCCCCACCGGCCCAGCCAGCCCAGGGCGACCGCGACCTCCCGGCGGCTGACGAGCGCGTCCGGGTGGGCGGGCCCGAGGGCCTGCTCGCGCAGCAGGCACACGTCACGGGCCTCGGCCAGAGCCTCCTCCCAGCGGCCGATGCGGCCGAGGTTGACCCCGAGGCCGTGCCGGGCGCGCAGGGTGTCGGGGTGGTCCGGCCCCAGGACGCGGGTGCGGTCCTCGATCAGGTCGCGGTACAGCCGCAGGGCGTCCGCGCTGCGGCCCAGCCGGCCGAGGCTGAGCGCGGTCTCGTAGCGGGCGGCAAGGGTGTCGGCGTGGTCCGGACCGAGCACCCGCGCCCGTGCCGCGGCGACCTCCCGGTACAGCCCGAGAGCCTCACTCCAGCGCCCCAACTGCCCCTGGACATAGGCGACTTCGCAGCGTGAGACGAGGGTGTCCGGATGGTCCGCACCGAGCACACGCGCCCGTGCCGCGGCCACGTCGAGGGCCGCGCGCAGCGCATCGTCCAGGCGGCCGAGCCGACCGAGGGTGCAGGCGAGATTGTGCCCGCAACGCAGCGTGTCCGGGTGGTCGGGGCCCATGGCCCGCACCCGGGCGGCCAGCACCGCGGCGTACACCTGATGGGCCTCGAAGTGGCGGCCCAGCCGACCGAGCACGTAGGCGGTCTCCTGGCGGGCGGCGAGCGAGTCGGGGTGACCGGCGCCGAGGACGCGCGCTCTCGCCTCGGCGATGTCCGTGTAGGCCGCCAGCGCCTCGGTGAAACGGCCACCGCGGACGAGGCGCTCCGCGGGCAGGGCCGTGATGGACCGCCGGTCGACCGCGGGACCGTCGGGGAGGTCGGGGCCGGTTGCGTCCACGTGACGGCTGCCGCCCGCCGGACACGGCGGCCCCGCACTCCTTCGGGCCGCCTCCCGCGCGCCGCCGACCCGGGCCGGTGCGTGCCCTGCCCTGATCCGGCGGACCAACTCCCCCGCGTCGTACGGCCGTTCCTCCGGCCGCTTGGCGAGCAGGTCGAGGATGATCCCCTCCAGGTGGGCGGGCAGTTCGGGGCGCAGTTCGCGCAGTGGCCGCGGCGGGGTGTCCCGGTGGCCGATGAGGACCGCCCAGGCGTCCGCCAGGTCGAACGGCGGCGCCCCGGTGGCGATTTCGTAGAGCACGCAGCCCAGCGAGTACAGGTCGCTGCGCCGGTCCACCTCGCCGCCGCCGATCTGTTCCGGGGACATGTAGTGCGGGGTGCCCAGGGCGACGCCGGTGCCGGTCAGCCGGGCCGTGAAGCCGATGTCCTGGCCGAGGCGGGCGATGCCGAAGTCACAGATCTTCACGGTGCCGTCGGCCAGCCGCACGATGTTCGCGGGCTTCAGGTCCCGGTGCACGATGCCGCGTTGATGGGTGTAGGCGAGGGCGGCGGCGATCTGGTCGGCGATGTCCGCCACGTCGTCCACAGGCAGCGGATGCCCCTTGTTCTCCTCCAGCATGCGGCTCAGGTCGCGGCCGTCCAGCAACTCCATCACCAGGTACGGCATGCCGTCGCACTCGCCGAAGTCGTGGACGACGGTCACCCCGCGGTGCGAGAGCGCGGCGGCCACCCGGGCCTCACGGCGGAACCGCTCCCGCAGCACGCCGGAGAGGGCCGGGTCGTGGTAAGGCCCCAGCGGTTTGAGGCACTTCACCGCGACCTGTCGGCCCAGGGACTCGTCGCGGGCCCGCCACACCTCGCCCATCCCGCCCCGCCCGAGCAGTTCGAGCAGCCGGTACCGGCCCTGAACGAGCCTGTTCTCCCCCATAGCGATCCGCCGCCCCGTCGCCCTCCGCCTCCGCCCCCGGAGACCCGGCCCGGACCGCATCCGGCCGCATCGCGCCGACCCGATCCGCGCCACACCCCCCTGCTCGTCCAGTATGGCGGTCTGTCGTCCACGTTTGTACGGTGCCGGACGCGCGTCCGGGCCGAGCCCCGCCATCGCGCGCAGCACGTGTTTGGGCGGCAACTGCCTGCGCAGACGTGCGGGAACGCCGCGCAACAGCCTGCCCGTGGCCCGCAGCCGACGGGTCACGACCGCAGGCTCGGGGGCCGGTCTGCCGTACAGCTCATGGGCGTACAGAGGCAGAGCGGCGTACGCCAGGCGGGCCAGGCGCCGCCACAGCACCTCGCGCGCCGGCATGAGGAGGGGATGCGTCGGCGGGCGGAGGAGGAACTCGCCCCCCGCCCGCGCCTCGGGTCCCGCGGCCGGTTCCGTGCGGCTCCCCGGCACCGTCTCGGGGCCGAGGCCCACCAGGCGTGCGCTGACGCGGTGTTCGGCGACGTCGCGGTCGGCGGGGGCGTCGGCGGGGGGAAAGCCGGATCCCCTGTGCCCGCGGGCTAACGCCGTACCCTCGGCATCCCCAGACCGATCCAGGAGATGATCTCGCGCTGGATCTCGTTGTTGCCGCCGCCGAAGGTGAAGATGACCGCCGAGCGGTAGCCCCGCTCCAGTTCGCCGTGCAGGACGGCGCCCGCCGAGCCCTCCTTGAGGGGTCCGGCCGCCGCGACGATCTCCATGAGCCAGGCGTAGGCGTCCCGGCGGGCCTCGGAACCGTAGACCTTGACGGCGGACGCGTCCTGCGGGGTGAGCGTGCCCTCCTGGACGGCCGTGACCATCTGCCAGTTCATGAGCTTCATCGCGTCGAGCCGGGTGTGGGTGCGGGCCAGCAGCCGACGCACCCAGCCCAGGTCGGCGACCCGGCGGCCGTCGGCGAGCTTGGTCTCCCGGGCCCAGCGCTGGACGTCGAACAGGGCGCGGATGGCCATCGTGCCGTGGGCGGCGAGGGTGACGCGCTCGTGGTTGAGCTGGTTGGTGATCAGCCGCCAGCCCTGGTTCTCCTCACCGACGCGGCGTGAGACCGGGACGCGGATGTTCTCGTAGTAGCTGGCGGTCGTGTCGTGCGAGGCGAGGGTGTTGATGACGGTGCACGAGTAGCCGGGGTCGGAGGTCGGCACCAGCAGCATGGTGATGCCCTTGTGCGGCGGGGCGGCGGGATCGGTGCGGGTGGCGAGCCACACCCAGTCCGCGGTGTCGCCGTTCGTCGTCCAGATCTTCTGCCCGTCGACGACGTACTGGTCGCCGTCGCGCACGGCCCTGGTCTTCAGGGCCGCCAGGTCGGTGCCGGCGTCGGGCTCGCTGTAGCCGATCGCGAAGTCGATCTGGCCGGAGAGGATGCGCGGCAGGAAGTACGCCTTCTGCTCCTCGGTGCCGAAGCGCATCAGCGTGGGTCCGACGGTGTTCAGCGCCATGAGCGGCAGCGGTACGCCGGCCTGCGCGGCCTCGTCGAAGAAGATGAACTGCTCCATCGCCGTCATGCCGCGCCCGCCGTACTCCTTCGGCCAGCCCACGCCGAGCCAGCCGTCGGTGCCGAGCCGGCGGATGGTGTCGCGGTAGAACCGCTTCTGCGCGGCCGGGTCGGCGTACCGGGCGTAGGCGTTGTCCGGAACCAGCTGCGCGAAGTAGGCGCGCAGCTCGGTGCGCAGCCGCTGCTGCTCGGGTGTGTGGTCGAGGTGCACGGCGCCTCCAGGCTCCCCAAGGGCGGTCCTGACGGCGCACACCGTAGAACGTGTTCCAGAAATAGGGAATGACACGCCCAGGTCGAATTCCGGCGGCGGCCCGACGGGGCGGAGTCGCCGTGCGTCCACCACCGGTCACGCACAGTGTCCGGTTCGCCCGGGTTTGAGCGGGGTATTCCTGTCCTATGAGTACCGCATCGACGCAGCTGGCCGCAGCGAGCGGCCTCATGAGCCTCGTCCTGTTCGTCGTGGCCGTGGGTGTCCTCGCGCTGCTCGCCGGCGGATTCTGGATGAACTCCCGAGTCAAGTACCGCGAGTCCCCCCGCCCCCGCCCCGAGGAGCAGCCCACGCTGCCGCCGGAGGGGCCGGTGCGGGAAGTCCGGGAGAACAGGGAATCCCAGGAGGTTCCCGTGATCCCCAAGGGCGGCCGCCCGCTCACCCCGTACGAGCTGAGCAACCAGGACACCAGGCCGAGCGCGTCGAAGGAACGTCCGCGCTGGAGCCGGGGGTCCAGCGGCTCGTTCGGCGGCGGCGGACTCGGCGCCCACTGACCCCGATCCCGACGACCCTGTCGACCAGAGCGCACATCAGCCCCGGCCCGCGCCGGTCCGTCGTACGCCCCTAGGAGTCCTTCCGGGCGGTGTCCAGGCGGTCGACGCGGGCCATGTTCTGCCGGTCCTCGGCGTCCTGGCTGGGCTCGGCTGCGAACCAGGCGTCGAGGATCTCGTTCAGCACCGGTGCGGAGGTCAGACGCAGGCT
Organism: Streptomyces sp. MUSC 14; assembly: GCF_001866675.1. Lineage (NCBI taxonomy): Bacteria > Bacillati > Actinomycetota > Actinomycetes > Kitasatosporales > Streptomycetaceae > Streptomyces > Streptomyces sp. MUSC 14. The sequence goes on along the minus strand of NZ_MLYN01000056.1, from coordinate 16,532 downwards.
GAGCGCGAGCACGTTGGCGTCGTTCCAGCGACGGGCGCCGTCCGCGGTCACGGCGTCCGTGCACAGGGCCGCGCGGACGCCGGGCACCTTGTTGGCCGCGATCGACGCGCCCGTGCCTGTCCAGCAGCACACCACCGCCTGGTCGGCCGCGCCCTCGGCCACGTCCCGGGCAGCCGCCTCCGAGCAGACCGCCCACTGCGGATCGGCCCCACGGCACAGCGCGCCGTGCGCCCGCACCTCGTGGCCGCGTCGTGCCAGCTCGGCGAGGAGGAGCCGGGCGACGGGTTCGTCCATGTCGGAGGAGACGGAGATCCGCATACCGGCGAGCGTAGCGGCTCCGCCGGGAGTGCCGTGCGGCCCGACGGGGGCGGCGTACCGCCCGGCGGGGGCGGCGTACCGCCCGGCGGGGGCGGCGTACCGCCCGGCGGGGGCGGCGTACCGCCCGCCTAAGAACGCCGTGGTCCGCGCGCGCCTTCGGGCCCCGCTGCCAGACCCGTCAGCTCCCGGTGCAGCTCCTCCAGGGCGTCGAGGAGGACCGAGCGGTGGTACCAGCTCAGCCAGGCCGCCGTGTCGGAGGCCAGCAGGGCGAGCGCCTGGCTCTGGTCGTCGGTCGGGCGGTGCCCGGCCTCGGGCCAGTGCAGGGTGATCACGCCGGTGCAGGACCCGGACCGCGACAGCACCGGGACACTGTCGACGGCGCGGGTGCCCGTGCCCAGCAGGACCCGCCGGGACTCCTCGGACAGGAGCGTGTCGGCGGCCACGTCGGGCACGCTGACCCGGCGGCCGAGCAGCCGGGCGACCAGGTCCGGCAGCCCCTCGTCCCAGCCGCGCACCAGGTGGTCCAGAAACGTGTCCGCACAGCCGTGGTCGGACTCCAGCATGAGCGCGTTCACGGCCGGGTCGACGCAGCGTACGTATCCGGCACAGGCCCGCCCGGCGGCGAGCGCCTCGTGCAGCACGGCGTCGATCATCTGCCGCCGGTAGCGCGGGTCCCGGCCCTCCCGGGCCAGGATCCGCAGCGGCGGCACGGGCAGCGGCCGGCGGCCCGGGAACCAGACCGCACCGTCGGGCGGCCGGGCCACGACGACGGCGGAGACGAGCACCCGCAGCGGCACGTTGAACCTCTGCGAGACCTCGCGCAGCACCCGGAACGCGCCGGCCGGGTCCGGCAGGCCGTAGCGGACCATCACCACGCCCTGCGCCATGCCGATGACGGGGGCGGAGCGGACCCGGGCGCGCAGCGCGCGGACCTCCTTGCGCAGGTCCTCGTAACTGGGCCGCAGCGGGTCGGAGATCTGCGACCGCCAGGCGGGCAGGTCCGCGCCGCGGGTGGCGGCCCGGGCCAGCTCGCGCAGTGCGTCGTCGAGGGTGGCGTAGAGCCGGACACCGTCGAGACGCGCGAGGTGCACCGCCTCGCGCAGCCCCGGCCGCGCCCGGACGATGACCAGGTCCGGGCGGCCGGAGCGGCCCCGGGTCGTCTCACTGAGCGCGCGCAGTACGGCGGCGCCGCCGAGCTGCACATGGGCCATGTCGAGGACGGGCCGCAGCCCCGCGAGATCCGCCTGTTCCAGATGGCCGCGCAACTGCGCCGACCAGGCCTGTGCGCCCTCTGTGTCCAGGCTCCCTGACATGCGCAGCAGCACCGCCCCCTCGGCCGGCAGCCCCTCGACGACGGACGACTCGATCAGGAGCGGCGCCGGCCTCCCGACGGGGACGACCGGGGCGGACGGACCGGCAGCGGCGGAAGAAGCGGTGACGGGAGGGAGGCCGGCAGCCGTGGGGGGAGAGGGGACGGCGGAGGCGGACGAGGCAGACGGGCCGGAGTCGGAATCGGAGGCGGGTTTCATGGCCCCGCCCGTCGGCGCGTCGCCGGGGCGTCCCGCCCGCTCCCGGCCTCCACGCGGTCGTCGCCGATCTCCACGGCGTCCCCGCAGGCCTCCGGCGCAACCCGGGTCTCCACCGCTTCCAGCGGTTCCAGCGCTTCCAACGCGGACGCCATCGTGGCGTGCACCCGGATGCCCGGCAGCCCCGCGGTGCGCAGCGCGTCGCGGGCGTGCGGGCGGGGCTGTACGACGGGCAGGGCACGGCCGGAGAAGGCGAGGGCGCCGGTGGCCCGGTCCAGGGAGCGCACGGCGGCGGGGCAGGCGAGGTACGTCTCGGTCATGTCCAGCAGGGGGTGTTCCGCGGCCCGGTCGGCGAGGGCGATGTGCCCGGCGAGCGCCTCGGAGAACTCCACGGCGTTGGCGACGTCGACCGTGCCCCGGGCCCTCAGGATGCTGATCCCGCCCACCTCGGGCCGTCGCTCGTGGACGGTCTGCACGAGCAGCGGGGCCGAGCCGCGCGGGCGGGCGCGGGCACGGGACGGCTGGCCGTTTTCCATGGGATCGGGCTCCCTGGGTGGGGAAGGATCAGCCAGCCGCGTCTTGACCGGGGCTTCACTGTGCTCCGCGCGTGCCTCCGATGCAACGATTTTCCCCAGGCGTGTCGCACCCCGCGCGGCCCCGCCGGGCAGCGGTCGGGAGGAGGTCTGAAGGGCGGTGCGCACACCCGGAGTTCCCGCGCCGGCGTCTCCCGCCGCCGCGGGCACGCCCGCATCGCGTGACCTCGTCCGGTCCAAGGCCGATACTGCCCTTAGCTCCATCCGCATGATCCCTCCAGCACCACCAGTGAACCCGGCCCGGCGGCGGAAACCGCAGGTCCCGAGCCCACCCGCAAGGCGCACTAGGAGATACCGATGAGGATGCTGATCAACGTGCCGGAGACCGTCGTGGCGGACGCGCTGCGCGGGATGGCGGCGGCGTATCCCGATCTGACCGTGGATGTGGAGAACCGGGTGATCGTCCGCCGGGACGCCCCCGTTGCCGGGCAGGTCGCGCTGGTGTCGGGCGGCGGGTCGGGACACGAGCCGCTGCACGGCGGGTTCGTCGGCCACGGCATGCTGTCCGCCGCCTGTCCCGGGGAGGTGTTCACCTCGCCGGTGCCGGACCAGATGGCCCGTGCCGCGGCCGCCGTGGACAGCGGCGCCGGGGTGCTGTTCGTCGTGAAGAACTACACCGGTGACGTGCTGAACTTCGACATGGCGGCCGAACTGGCAGAGGACGAGGGCATCCAGGTCGCCAAGGTGCTCGTGAACGACGACGTGGCCGTGACCGACAGCCTCTACACCGCCGGCCGGCGCGGCACCGGCGCGACCCTGTTCGTGGAGAAGATCGCGGGCGCCGCCGCGGCCGAGGGGCAGCCGCTGGAGCGCGTGGAGGCGATCGGCCGCCGGGTGAACGAGAACTCCCGCAGCTTCGGTGTGGCCCTGAGCGCCTGCACGACCCCGGCGAAGGGCACCCCGACCTTCGATCTCCCGGACGGCGAGCTGGAGTTGGGTGTCGGCATCCACGGCGAGCCGGGCCGGGAGCGGCGGCCGATGATGACCTCCGGGGAGATCGCCGACTTCGCGGTGAACGCGATCCTGGAGGACATGCCGCCGCACAACCCGGTGCTGTTGCTGGTCAACGGCATGGGCGCCACCCCGCTGCTGGAGCTGTACGGCTTCCACGCCGAGGTGCAGCGGGTGCTCGCGGAGCGCGGGGTCGCGGTGGCCCGTACGCTCGTCGGCAACTACGTCACCTCCCTGGACATGGCGGGTGCCTCGGTGACGCTGTGTCAGATCGACGAGGAGCTGCTGCGGCTGTGGGACGCGCCGGTGCGCACCCCGGCACTGCGCTGGGGCATGTGAGCGCCTCCCGTCCCCGCTCCCCCCTATTCCCCTCTTCCAGAGCTCAACCCCCTTACCACGCAAGGAGATCCAGTGCTCGACGCCGACTTCTTCCGCCGCTGGATGGCGGTGACCGCCGCGTCCGTCGACCGTGAGGCGGAGCGGCTCACCGAACTCGACTCGGCCATCGGGGACGCCGACCACGGCAGCAATCTGCAACGCGGCTTCCGGGCCGTGACGGCCACCCTGGAGAAGGAGGAGCCCGCCACGCCGGGCGCCGTCCTGACGCTCGCCGGACGGCAGCTCATCTCGACGGTCGGCGGGGCCTCCGGGCCGCTGTACGGCACGCTGCTGCGCCGGACCGGCAAGGCGCTCGGCGAGGCCGCCGAGGTCAGCGTGGAGCAGCTGGCCGCGGCGCTGGGTTCGGGGGTGGAGGGGGTGAAGCAGCTCGGCGGAGCGGTGGTCGGGGACAAGACCATGATCGACGCCCTGGAGCCGGCCGTGGCCGCGCTCGAAGGCGGCTTCGCCGCCGCGCGGACCGCAGCCGAGCAGGGCGCCGAGGCGACCACACCGCTCCAGGCCCGCAAGGGCCGGGCGAGTTACCTCGGCGAGCGCAGCATCGGCCACCAGGACCCGGGCGCGACCTCGTCGGCGCTGCTGATCGCCGCACTCGAAGCAGCCGCTTCGCCGGCGGAGGGCCGGTCGTGAGCGACGAGAAGCTGGTCGGCATCGTGCTGGTCTCGCACAGCGCGGAAGTGGCCGCGTCGGTCGTGCAGTTGGCGAAGGGGCTCGCGGGCGGGGCCACGGAGGTGCTGGTGGCGCCGGCCGGCGGCACCGAGGACGGCGGGCTCGGCACCAGCGCCGAGCTGATCTCCGCCGCGGCGGCCTCGGTCGACCGGGGCGCCGGAGTCGCGGTGCTCAGCGACCTCGGCAGCGCGGTACTGACGGTGAAGGCGCTGCTCGCCGAGGGCGACGAACTGCCGGACGGCACCCGCCTGGTGGACGCGCCGTTCGTCGAGGGCGCGGTGGCCGCCGTGGTCACCGCCGCCGCGGGAGCGGGCCTGGACGCGGTGGAGGCCGCGGCGGCGGAGGCGTACACCTACCGCAAGGCGTGACGGCCACGCGGGCGGCGGGGCGGCACGCGGGAGGCGGTCACTGGCCGGTCGCGAACAGGCGGGCCAGCCGCTCTCCCGTCGCCACCGCCGCCGCGTGGTCCTCGACAGGTTTCACGCGGGAGTCCTTGAACACGATGTAGGTGACGCCGGAGGGCGCGCCGCCGTCGTTCGGGTCGGTGCTGATGCCGAGGCCCCGGGCGGTGGCGTAGGAGGCCTCGCCGATGAGGTCGCGCGGGCCGATGTCGCCGACCACCGCGTACTGGACCCGGTCGCGGTAGACGACGGCGGCGACGGAGCCGCCGCGCACGCCGTCGTCTCGGTGGTCCCAGATCCGGCTCGGCGCCGGAATCACGATGTAGGGCAGTGTCTCGGCGTTCAGACCGCGGCCGTCGGACTGCGGGTAGGCAGTGGCGGCGGCGAATCCCGGGTCGGTGGCGCGGTTGCAGTGGGCGGTGCGCTGGCCGTCGCAGTCGATGTCCATGTCGGCCTTCCAGAACACGGCGTCCCGTGTCCCGCACACGGGTACGGTCGCGCGGTGGCCGGCGTCGGTGCGGTACCGGCCCCGGGAGATCTGGTGGCAATCGCCCACCCGGGACAGCAGTTCGGTGGCAGCGACGGCGCCCTCGCTCCTGGCCGGGGGGCGCTCCCGCGGCGGGACGGCGAGAGCGGCATCGGGGAGCGCGGCCGGGGCGAGCAGGGCGACGCCGGCCGCGGCCAGCGTCAGCGACGGGACACGCACGATGGGGGACCTTCTCGTCGGGGACGGGTGGACCCGGGCCACTGTGCTGCGAGTTCGCGCCCGCGACCGTCCGGGCCGCTCCGAAGGGGCCGGATGGAGCACGCTTCTGACGCCCCGTGAGGGACAAGAGGATTATCGGCGGGCACAGGGGCCGGGGATCCGGGCACCGAACCGGCCCGGATCCCCCGGCCGCCCGCGCCGGCGCGGCTCCGGCGACGACAGCGTGTCCGCGCCGACGGCATGAACTCCCGTGACTTCTCGGGCAGTTCGGCCGCAGGGAGGCTCAGCATACGTAACTCTCCGGGAGGGTCACCACCACGGGTCCCGCCCACCGGCCGCCCCGTGCGGCCCTCTTGCCGCCGCCGCACCCGCCGGGCATATTGGTCCGGACTTTTGCGTGAGTTCGATCCCGATGCCGTCCCGGGGAGGCGGAGCCGTGCGACGCGTACCCCTGCCGCTCGTACTGGTCTGCGGAGCCCTGCTGCTGGTCACGTCCTGCGGCTGGAGCCGGGGCGGTGACGGTGACGACGGCCGGGCCCCCGGCCCTCCGACCGGGGTCACCGCGCAGGCGGGCAGCGCCACGAGCGTGCACGTGATGTGGAACGCGGTGACCGACAGCCCCGGTATCCGCACCTACGAGGTGTACCGCGGCACCACGAAGGCGGCCGAAGTGCCGGGTTCGCAGCACATGGTGGACGTCGTCAGGCTCAGGCCGTCCACCCGGTACGCCTTCACCGTGCGGGCCCGGGACGACCGGGGCCGCCTCGGTCCGCCCAGCCGGGCGGTCCCGGCGCGGACGCCGGCCCGGGTGGCTGCGGACCGCTCGGCGCCCACCCGGCCGTCGGCGCCCGCGGGGCGGGTCGTCGGCAGCCGCGCGGTCCAGCTGTCCTGGGGCGCGTCCCGGGACGACCGGGGCGTGGTCTCGTACGACGTCTGCCAGGGCGGGGCGAGGATCCACACCGTCGAAGGCGACCAGACGGCGACCGTGGTCACGGGTCTGCGACCGGGCACCGCCTACGTCTTCACGGTCCGGGCCCGGGACGCGGCCGACAACCTCTCCCCCGAAAGCACCCCGGTCCGTCTCACCACCCCGGGTACCGACGACGGCCACGCCACCGCGCCCACCGACTTCACCGCCGGGACCCACCGGTCCGGCGAGGCCTCCTACATCGACCTGTCCTGGGACCCGCCGGCCACGGACGGAGTGATCACCGAGTACCAGATCGAGCTGGACGGCAGGCCCGCCACCTCGCTGGTGTGGGGCGGCACGCCGCCGACCGGGCGGGCGGGATACAGCTTCTACGGCGGCACCGGCCACGGCGAGGAACACCGGGTACGGCTGCGCGCCCGGCTGCCGGACGGCACCTGGGGCGGCTGGTCACAGGAACGCACAGTGACCACCTGACCCCGGTGATCGCGGCGGACGAGCGGGCGCCGCTGCGCCGCACGGAGGAAACCGTCACCTGACCGGCCGTCTCCCGCAGGCCGGCCCCCGCGGCAGCGCCTTGGCTGCTGACCAGGCGCACGGACGTACCCGACCCTCGGCGGCCCATGGGACGTACCGCCGACCGTGCCGCCGGAGGCCGGTCATGTCCTGCACGCGACTTCTGCTCCGCTCCGGACCGGTCCTGGCGGCCGCCCTCGCGCTTCCCGCCGGGCAGGCCGTCGCGGCGTCGGGCATCTCCGTCAGCGCCGTCGGGTCCACCGTCTCGGTGGTCACCAGCGCGTGCACGCGGACCGACGGCGGCTGGGGCAGCGCCACCCTGCTGACCGGCCGGCGGACGGACGTCTCGGCGGGCCGGCGGACCATCCTCGCGGGCACGACCGCCGGCCAGTCCGCGACCTGGTCGGACGTGCGCCCGGGGACGTACACCGTGGTCGTGGTCTGCTCCGGCGGCGGCACGGCGGGCACCCGGCCGGTGCTCGTCCCGTCGGCCTCGGGGACGTCCTCGGCCGCGCCGGCCCTCGGCATCATGGGCGGCCTCGGCGGCGCCGCCCGGGACTACGGCCCGCTGACACTGGGCGTCGGCGCGGCCCTGGTCGGCGGCGGGGTGATCGCCACGGGCTGGTACCTGCGCCGCCGTTGACGCCGTTCCGGTTCGACACACCCGTACCGGCGCGCCCGCCCCGCACGGGGCTCAGTCGGTGTCCGGCAGGTCGGCGAACTCGCTCAGCGCGTGGGCGAGCCACTGGGTCCAGAAGGTCTCCAGGTCGATGCCGGCCCGCAGCACGAGGTGGCGCAGCCGGTCCTCGGGGGCGTCCCGGTCCGGCGGGAAGTCCCGCTCCTCGATCTCCCGGTACTCGGCCAACTGCCGCCGGTGCAGCTCCAGATGGCGGCGCAGATCCGTCTCCAGGCCCGCCGTGCCGACCACCGCGGCGGCCCGCAGCCGCAGCAGGAGCACGTCCCGCTGCGGCTTGGGGTCGCGCGCGGCCGCGGTCCAGCGGGCCAGTTCGGCGCGGCCGGCGGGCAGTACCTCGTAGCTCTTCTTCTGCCCGCGGGCCGGTGCCTGCGCCGGCAGTGCGCGGATGAGCCCGTCGGCCTCCAGCTTCCCCAGCTCGCGATAGATCTGCTGGTGCGTCGCGGACCAGAAGTAGCCGATCGACTTGTCGAAACGGCGGGTCAGTTCCAGTCCCGACGACGGCTTTTCCAGCAGGGCGGTGAGGATGGCGTGCGGGAGTGACATGGCCTCATCCTAGGGAGACGGCGAGGTACGGCAGGCGCCCTACAGCGCCGCCGCCAGCTCCGTGCCCTGCTTGATGGCCCGCTTGGCGTCCAGTTCGGCCGCGACGTCCGCGCCGCCGATCAGATGGACGCTCTGCCCGGCGGCGGCCAGCTCCTCGTACAGGTCGCGGCGCGGCTCCTGTCCGGTGCACAGGACGACCGTGTCGACCGCCAGGACCGTGCTCTCCTCGCCTACGGTGATGTGCAGGCCGGCGTCGTCGATACGGTCGTAGCGCACACCCGGGACCATGGTCACGCCCCGGTGCTTCAGTTCGGTGCGGTGGATCCAGCCGGTGGTCTTGCCGAGCCCGGCGCCGACCTTGCTGGTCTTGCGCTGGAGCAGGTGGACCTGGCGGGGCGGGGCGGGCCGCTCGGCTGCGGCGAGGCCGCCCGGCGTCCGGTAGTCCATGTCGACGCCCCAGCCGCGGAAGTACGTCTCGGGGTCCTCGCTCGCCTTGTCGCCGCCGTCGGTGAGGAACTCGGCGACGTCGAAGCCGATGCCGCCGGCGCCGAGGACGGCGACCCGCTCGCCGACGGGGGCGCCGCCCTGCAGTACGTCGAGGTAGCTGACGACGCGGGGGTGGTCGACGCCCGGGATGTCCGGGGTGCGCGGGGTGACGCCGGTGGCGACGACGACCTCGTCGTAGCCGGCGACGGTCTCGGCGGTGACCCAGGTGTCCAGGCGCACGTCGACGCCGTGCGCGTCGAGCTGGTGGCGGAAGTAGCGCAGGGTCTCGTCGAACTCCTGCTTGCCGGGGACCCTGCGGGCGACGTTGAGCTGGCCGCCGACCTCGCTCGCGGCGTCGAAGAGCGTGACCGCGTGACCGCGTTCGGCGGCGCTCACGGCGCAGGCGAGGCCCGCCGGTCCCGCGCCGACGACGGCGACGCGCTTCCTCAGCCGGGTCGGCGCGAGCACCAGCTCGGTCTCGTGGCAGGCGCGCGGGTTGACCAGGCAGGAGGTGATCTTCCCGCTGAAGGTGTGGTCGAGGCAGGCCTGATTGCAGCCGATGCAGGTGTTGATGGCCTCGGGCGTGCCGGCGGCGGCCTTGGCGACGAAGTCGGGGTCGGCGAGCATCGGGCGGGCCATGGAGACCATGTCGGCGAAGCCGCCGGCCAGCAACTCCTCCGCGACCTCGGGGGTGTTGATGCGGTTGGTGGTCACCAGCGGGACGGACACCTCGCCCATCAGCTTCTTGGTGACCCAGGTGTAGGCGCCACGCGGCACCGAGGTGGCGATGGTGGGGATGCGGGCCTCGTGCCAGCCGATGCCGGTGTTGATGATCGTCGCCCCGGCGGCCTCGATCTCCTTGGCGAGGGTGACGACCTCCGGCAGCGAGGAGCCGCCCGGGACCAGGTCCAGCATGGACAGCCGGTAGATGACGATGAAGTCCTCGCCGACGGCCTCGCGTACCCGCTTGACGATCTCGACGGGGAAGCGCGTCCGGTTCTCGTAGGAGCCGCCCCAGCGGTCGGTGCGCCGGTTGGTCTGCAGGGCGATGAACTCGTTGATGAGGTAGCCCTCGGAGCCCATGATCTCGACGCCGTCGTAGCCGGCCTGCCGGGCGAGGCGGGCGGTGCGGGCGTAGTCGTCGATGGTCCGCTCGATGTCGGCGTCGCTCAGCTCGCGCGGCACGAAGGGGCTGATGGGGGCCTGGAGCGGGCTCGGCGCGACGAGGTCCTGGTGGTAGGCGTACCGCCCGAAGTGCAGGATCTGCATCGCGATCCGGCCGCCCTCGCGGTGCACGGCGTCGGTGACGGCCCGGTGCTGCTCGGCCTCGTCCTCGGTGGTGAGCTTGGCGCCGCCCTCGTACGGCCGGCCCTCGTCGTTGGGCGCGATGCCGCCGGTGACGATGAGGCCGACGCCGCCGCGCGCGCGGGCCGCGTAGAACGCCGCCATCCGCTCGAAGCCGCGCTCGGCCTCCTCCAGGCCGACGTGCATGGAGCCCATCAGCACGCGGTTGGGCAGGGTGGTGAAGCCCAGGTCGAGCGGGTTCATCAGATGCGGGTAACGGCTCATCGGGCCCTCCGTGCACGGGTGTCGTCACTCCTTGTTGTAGAGGACACCCGGACCTTTGTGCAACTAGTTGCAGAACCACGGGAAGGTGACGCCCACCACTCTGTACCTACTAGTATGTACATTCAGCACGGCACAGCACGGACCACCGCCCGCCTCCGAGAGGATGTTCCGCCATGCCCTTCGTCCGGATCGACACGCTCGGCACCGACCCCGTCCGGCTCGACGCACTCGGCCAGGCCGTCCACGACGCCCTGGTGGAAACCCTCGGCGTCCCGCCCGAGGACCGCTTCCAGGTGCTGACCGGCCACGACGGCGTGACCGGCACGCTGCGCCACGACGCCCACCTCGGCGTGCCCAAGGACGACTCGGCGGTGTTCGTCGCGATCACCCTGCGCGCCGGGCGCGGCCCGGACCGCAAGCGCGCGCTGTACCGGCGGATCGCCGAGCTGGTGCACGAGCGCACGGGCACGGACCCGGCGAACGTGCTCGTCACGCTCAGCGAGAACACGTCCGTCGACTGGTCCTTCGGGTACGGCGTGGCGCAGTACGCCCCGGACGGCGAGGGGCCGGCCGGGGCGCTGTCGTAGCGCTGTGCGAACAGGTGTCAGGCGCTCTCCAGGCGCAGGTGCAGATCCCGCTCCTGGTCGCCGGAGGCCGTACAGGTCTCCTGGACGGTGAAGATCGTGTCCAGGGTGTGCCGGAACCGGTCCACGGCCCAGTAGCCGCCCTGGACGTCCGCCTGGACGGCCGAGCCGAGGTGGACCGGCGCACAGTGCGGCACGTGCTCGTCCGCGACGTCGTAGGTGCCGAGCCACACCATCGGCCGGACCTCGTGCAACTGCCGGGGGACCTCCTCCGCGCCCCGGTCGGACGCGAAGCAGGACCTCAGGGCGTCGAAGACGATGCGGGCGTCCTCCTTGGAGCCGCTGATCTCCACCGTGACGGTTTCCGGATGCGACCGTTCCGCGTGTCCCATTGATCGCTCCTTTCGTGGCCGCGCCGCGGTGGAACGGGGTACCCCGCCCAGCCGCGTCCACCCCCAGGAAAGCACCACGGGCCCGTGAGCACACCCCCAGTCGGGGTCAGCCGCGCGTGAACTTGTACGTCTTGCTGTCGGTGAGGATGCAGAAGCCGGGCGACATCACGATCACGCGCAGGGTGCCGGTGCGCCGGTCGTAGTCGATGCCCTCCACCTCGAAGGTGCCCGAGCAGGAGCTGCGCAGCGGCAGCTGGCGCAGGGCGGTGACATGGCCGGAGACGTCCGTGGAGCCGGGGGTGGCCGACAGGTCGATCTGGAGCAGCGGCTTGGTCATGCCGAACAGGCTGCCGTCGGGGTCGTCCGAGGAGCACAGCAGGGTGGTGGGACCGGAGAAGTCGCAGCCCTGGACGTCACGGACCGGGTGGTCCAGGTGGACCTGCGAGGCCAGCGGGAGGTCGGCCGAGGGCGAGGTGCTCGCGTTGACGCCGGGGGTCGGGAAGACCAGCAGGCGGTTCATCGTGCCCCACTCGCCCGAGAGCATCCACTGGCCGTCGGGCGAGATCGCGTCCCACGAGTTGTTCAAGGCCTCGCCGGAGCTCAGCGTGTGCACGTACTCCGACCAGGTTCCGTCGGGCGCCTGCACGCGGTACATCTTCGAGTTGCCGGAGTCCTGCTGGTAGGGCTCGATGTAGTAGCCGTTGTACGAGGCGTCGGGGTCGCCGACGTGGTTCCAGCCGCGCACGGAGACGCTGAGCGGGATGGTGCCGATGCCCGTGTAGCGGTTGGGGCTGTTGGCCGGCACCTCCACGGAGGTCAGGCCCTGGCTCTCGGTCAGCGGGTCGGCGCGGTCGGAGCCGGTCTCGGTCCAGGTGTCGGCCGCGGAGGCGGGCACGGGCGCGGCGAGGGACACGACGGCGGCGGTGGCCAGGGTGACGAGTCCGGCGAGGACGGTGTGACAACGTTGCCGGGCGGACGCGGGCATGGCCGGCTCCTCGGGTGGGATGGGGGCGGCGTGCGGGGGCACTCGGACGGCGGACAGTCTGGCGTGGCCTGTTAGGCATGTACAGGCCAATGAAGCAACATGTGCGTGAACACTCCCGGTGTGCGCACGGCGCGTGCAGGATGTCCGGGAGGCGGCGCCGATGCGGCGGAGGCACCCGTTACGGCGGCTTCGGCGGACGTGTGCCGCCGCGGTGAGCGATGGTGGAGGTTAGCCGGCGAACGGGCCGGAGAGTCGGGTGTGACGCGGTGGAGCAAGGGGAGCCGGCACGGGGGACCACGTGCCGAGCCGACGGGCGAAGGCGGTGCAGTGCATGAGTGCAGCCGAGGCTCCGGTGACGCAGGGCGGCGATCCCGCCCGCGGGCCGGTACGGCCGGGCGGCCTGCTCGACGTGCTGGGCGTGGCGTCGGTGGTGCTGGACACCGACGGCCGGATCGTGCTGTGGAGCCCGCAGGCGGAGGAGCTGTTCGGGTACACCGCGCACGAGGCCCTCGGCCAGTACGCAGCCCGGCTGATGGTCCACGAGCGGCACATCGAGCTGGTCGGCAAGCTCTTCGCCGACGTGATGCGCACCGGGCAGAGCTGGGCCGGCGGATTCCCGGTCAGGCACAAGGACGGCAGCACCCGCCTGGTGGAGTTCCGCAACATGCGGCTGCTGGACGACCGCGGTGACGTGTACGCACTCGGCCTCGCCGCCGACCAGTCGACCGTGCGGCGCCTCGAACAGGACGTGGCCCTGTCCGAGCGGATGGTCGAGCAGTCGCCGAGCGGCCTCGCCGTCCTGGACCCGCAGCTGTGCTTCGTCTCGGTGAACCCCGCCCTGGAGCGGATCAACGGCCTGCCCGCCGCCGACCACGTGGGACGCCCGCTGGCCGAGGTCCTGCCCCGGCTGGTGACCGAGCCCCTGGAGGCGGAGGCCCGGCAGGTGCTGCGGACCGGGGCGCCGGTGATCGACCGGCTCGTGGTCGGCCGTACGTCGGCCGACCCCGAGCAGGACCACACCTGGTCGCTGTCGCTGTACCGCCTGGAGGACGCGCTGGGCAACGTGCTGGGCGTCGCGGCCTCCATGATCGACATCACCGAGCAGCACCGGGCGTCCGTGGAGGCGGAGACGGCCCGGCGCCGGCTCGCGGTCATCGCCGACGCCTCCGCCCGCATCGGTACGACGCTCGAACTGGACCGCACCGCCTGCGAGTTGGCCGATGTCGCGGTACCGGAGCTGGCCGACGTGGCCGCCGTGGACCTGCTGGACGCGGTGGTGGAGGGCCGGCGCAGCACGCTGGGCCCGGCGGAGCCGGCGGTGATCCGGGCCCTCGCGCTGCGCCCGCAGGACGACTCGGATGCCGTGCGGGCCGCGGACCCGCCCGGCGAGACCGCCCGGTACGAGCCCGACCGGCTGGTCACCGAGTGCGTGCGCTCTGCGGAGCCGGTGCTGGTGCCGCGCGTGAAGGACGCGGACCTGCCCCGCATCGCCCGCTCCCCCGAGGCGGCCGAGCTGCTGGGCCGCGCGGGCCTGCACTCGTATCTCGCGGTGCCGTTGATCGCCCGCGGCGAGGTGCTCGGCGCCCTGGACCTCAAACGCACCCGCAATCCCGCGCCGTTCGACGAGGACGACGTCCTGCTCGCCCGTGAACTGGCCGCCCGCGCCGCGGTGCAGATCGACAACGCGCGCTGGTACCAGAACGCCCGCAACACCGCCCTCACACTCCAGCGCAGCCTGCTGCCCAGCCATCCGCCGGTCACCACCGGCCTGGAGGTGGCCTCGCGCTACCAGCCGGCCGGGGCGACGAGCGAGGTCGGCGGCGACTGGTTCGACGTCATCCCGCTGGAGGGCGGCAGGACCGCGCTCGTGGTCGGCGACGTGATGGGCAGCGGGATCAGCGCGGCCGCGACGATGGGCCGGCTGCGCACGGCGACCACCACGCTCGCCTCCCTCGGCCTGGACCCCGCGCTGCTGCTGGAACAGCTGGACAAGACCACGTCCGCCCTCGACCACTCGATCGCGACCTGTGTGTACGCCGTCCACGACCCGTATCTGCAGCAGTGCCGGATCGCCAACGCCGGTCATCTGCCCCCGGCCCGGGTCCGCCCGGGCCGGCCGCCGGAACTGCTCGACCTGCCGACCGGGGTACCGCTGGGGGTGGGCGGGGTCGAGTTCTCCACCGTCACCGTCGACTTCGCTCCCGGTGACGAACTCGTCTTCTACACCGACGGGTTGGTGGAGACCCGCTGCCACTCGCTGGACGAGCGCCTGGACTTCCTGCTGTCCCTGCTCGACGATCCCGCCCGCCCCCTGGAGGAGACCTGCGACCTCCTCCTGCGCACCCTGCACCACCCCGACAACCACGACGACGTCGCCCTGCTCATCGCCCGGGCACAGGAACTGCCGTAGCCGGGACGGGCGTTACGGCAGTTCGCCGATGACGACGTGTGCGTACCACTCCTCCGACTCCGCCAGACGGGCCGTCAGGCCCGCCTCGGCGAAGGCGCGCAGGGCGGCGGGGGCCTGGCGTTCGCTGGTCTCGGTCAGCAGACGGCCGCCCGGTGCGAGCCACGCGGGCGCCCCGGCGGCCACCCGGCGCAGCACGTCGAGACCGTCGGCGCCGCCGTCCAGGGCGACCAGCGGTTCGTGGTCGCGGGCCTCGGCCGGCAGCAGCGGAAGCTCGGCGGTGGGGACATAGGGCACGTTGGCCAGCAGGACGTCGACGCGGCCGCGCAGTCCGGCGGGAAGGGCGTCGTAGAGGTCACCCACGTGGGCCGTGCCGCCGAAGGGGGCGAGGTTGCGGCGGGCGCAGCGGACGGCGGCCGGGGCGATGTCGGCGGCGTGCACCTCGGCGCCGTCCAGGGCGGCGGCCAGGGCCGCGCCGAGCGCGCCGGAACCGCAGCACAGGTCCACGACGACGGACGCGTGCGGCGCCAGGGCCAGCGCCCGGTCGACCAGGAACTCGGTACGTCGGCGGGGGACGAACACCCCTGGTGCCACGCGGATGCGCAGCCCGTGGAACCGGGCCCAGCCGAGGACCTGTTCGAGCGGGAGCCCCGCGACCCGCCGGTCCACCATCGAGGTCAGTTCCGCGTCGGTACGGGCGGTGGCAAGTATCAACTCCGCCTCGTCCTCGGCGAATACGCACCCGGCGGCGCGCAGCGCGGAGACGACGGCTTCAGGAGAAACGGCATCAGGGGAAGAAGAGTGCACGGAGGGCGTGAGCCTTTCGGGAGCGCTTGACCGGTGGGCGCTCCCCGCGGTCACCGCTTGCGGTGCACCGCGCCGTCCTGAGGAGAGAGCACCCCGGCTGACACAGCGGTGATGGGTCCCACCTCCTCGTCCGTCGGGGCCGCGTCAGTTCGCGACCGGACGGCCACCCTACCCCAACGGCCGCGTGGAGCCCCCCTGGCGGACCCCTGCGGAAAAGCGGATGACGCGCCGCCCGGACCGTGGTTACGATCCCCGCGATGACGACTCACCCGACTCTGCGATTGGGGGTCCCGTCCGCGCCAGGTGAGTGCTGATGCTCACTTCCACCGCGTACGGGGACTCCCGACTTTCCCTGTGGCAGCGCGTGCGTGCGTACGCCGTGCCACCGTCCATGATCGAGCCGGCCACCGAGCGGCGTGCCGCCGGAGACTGGGCGGGGGCCTGTGCCGCCGCACGGATCGACGTCGACCTCGATCTGCGTTCCGTCGCCCGCGCCCACGGCCACGACCTCGCGGCCCGGCTCCGCGCCGACCTCCGGCATCTCGCCCCCGACCTGCTGCGCTGGCACATGCCGAGGATCGCGCCCGACGGCCTGCTGCGCCCCGGGCTGACCCTCACGCTGGCCCGGTACGGCGGCTCCGGCCGTGCCGGTCCACTGCATCTCGTGGTGCGCACGCCGCCGGCCTGGGCGGATGCCGGCCAACGGATCGGCCTCGCCCTGTGGGATCCGGCCGAGCCCCACACCGGCCGCCATCCGCATCCGCACCCGAGCCGGCGCTACCGGCTCGATCTGCACCGGCATCTGTGGGACGCCCGCAGGGCCGCCGAGCTGCGCGACCGGTCGGGGGCCGGCGGGCCCGTACCGCCGGACGCCGATCCGCTGGGGCTGGCCCCGCCGGGACAGGGCTGTGCCGTCGGCCGGTGGGCGGCCGAGGCACGCCTCCTGCTGGCGGCCGAAGGCCGGCCGGCCGGCGCCTTCGCCGTACGACTCGGCGGGGGACGCCGCCTGGTCCTGACGATGGCCGCGGACGGAGACGACACCCCGAACCCCGCCGCAC
>NZ_MLYN01000055.1:0-165377 GCF_001866675.1 Streptomyces sp. MUSC 14 | reverse complement strand
CCGGCGCCAGCCGGGCCCGCACCGACAGGGAATCGTCACCGAGCGTGCGTGCGGCGGCCCGGACGAGGTCGCGCTCCGCCCCCTTCGGCGCCCCGGCGGCCGCCCGCTCGAACAGCTCGGCGCCCTCCTCCAGCACCAGACCGACGTCGACACCGGCCGGGATCTTGACGCCCGCGTGGTGGCGCCAGGTGGTCAGCGGGTCCGACCAGGCCTCCACCCGGTAGGTCCAGCGGCCGGTCGCGTCCGGGGTGACCTCCGCGCCCCAGCGGTCGGTGCCGGGGGACAGCTCCCGCATCGGGGTCCACGGGCCGCGCCGGCCCTTCGGATCGCGCAGGACCACATTGGCGCCGACGGCATCGTGCCCTTCGCGGAACACGGTGGCCGTGACCTGGAAGGTCTCCCCGGTCACCGCCTTCGCCGGGCGCCTGCCGCACTCCACGGCCGGCCGGACGTCGCGTACCGGTACACGGCCGATGGCCGGGGTCCTGCGCATGTATCTCACCTCCGCCGTGCGCGAAGCCGGGCCAATGGCCCGGCTTCGCGATCCGAGACGGGCCGACTCACGTCGGTCCCGGGGGGAACGCCTTGTACGGTGCCAGCTCAGGGGCTGGACGCCGTGGAACGCCGCTCCGGTGGCGGCGCGCTTCGCGCCGAACGGCGGCGCTTCGGCCGCCCGTTCTGCTCACGCAGGTAGGTGACCAGGTTCGTGCGCAGATAGCGCTCGGCCGCGTCCGCCGCCTCGCGGGCGCAGCGTTTGCCCATCAGCACGCACAGCGTGTAACCCGAGTCCTCGAACGTGGCCCGGACCGCGCGGTCGTGGGGCGAGGCGAGCATCACGCGCTCCCACGCCCGGTAACGCCGCAACTGCCGGGCCACCTCGGCCTTGGCGGGGAGCAGCATCGCCGTCTTCACCTTTCACGCTCTCGACTGGGCGCGTTCCCGACGGTCGGGTGGCGTCCGCGCGCGGAAGGGCACGGCACCGTTACGGCGATCGAGGCTTTCACTTATGGTGCACGCACGATGACGCAGCGTCTTGTTGGAGCTTCAACCATGCCTGGCGTGTCTGGTGCTCGTGTTGCACGAATGGCGTAGTGCCCGCACCGTGGAGGTGACTCAGAAGCCATCGGCACTCACGCTGTGTGTCCGGGAGCCCTCCCGGACAGGCGAGGGGAGCACGAGCTTCGCCGGTGAGGAGCAAGCGACGATGGAGACCGCAGTGCCCTGCTACTACCACCTCGACGTGGAAGTCAGCCCGGAACGGGTGGGACAGGTCAGCCGCATCCTGGCCGCCCATTTGCGCTACTGGGACCTCGACAATCTCGCGGACCCCGTCCGCCGCGGCGCCGAACTGCTGCTGCGGGCGATCCACCAGCACGCCTCCGACAGACACACATCGATCGAGATGTGGTGGAACGGGCAGCACCTGATCACCGCCTTCGGTGACGACGACCCCGATCTGCGCCCCGACCAGGACCTGCGCTCCTGCCTCGCGGACATCGCCGCCATGAGCGACGGCTGGGGCTGCTGCACCTCGGACCGCGGCAGCACCATCATCTGGTTCACGCAGCGCGCCCGGTCCGGCGAGCGCGTCCCGCGGGTGCCCCTCACGCCCGCGCCCACCCTGCGCCAGGGCCTTCCGGTGCCGCGCACACTGCCGGTCGCACGGCTGGCCGCCCCGGACGACACCCTGGAGGGCAGCCGGTGACGTCCCGCACCTCCAGATCCCGGCACGGGCTGCCCGCATGGAGCGGGCAGCCCTACCCGTTGGGCGCCACCTTCGACGGACAGGGGACCAACTTCGCCCTGTTCAGCGAGGTCGCCGAACGTGTGGACCTGATCCTGCTGGACGACGCGGGCACGCAGACCCCCGTCCGGCTGCACGAGGTCGACGGATTCGTCTGGCACGGCTACCTGCCGGGCGTCGCCCCCGGCCGGCGCTACGGGTACCGGGTGCACGGACCCTGGCAGCCGTCCCTGGGCCACCGCTGCAATCCGGCGAAGCTGCTGCTCGACCCGTATGCCCTGGCCGTCGACGGGCAGATCGACAACCACCCCTCGCTGTACGAGCGCGCCCCCGACGGCCCGGCGCCCGCCGACAGCGCCGGGCACTCCATGCTGGGCGTGGTGGCCGACCCGTACTTCGACTGGGGCGACGACCGCCCGCCCCGCACGCCCTATGCCGACTCGGTCATCTACGAGGCCCATGTGCGCGGCCTGACCCGCACCCACCCGGACGTCCCGGAGCGGCTGCGCGGCACCTACGCCGGCCTCGCGCACCCCGCGATCATCGAGCACCTGACCTCGCTCGGGGTGACGGCGGTGGAGCTGATGCCGGTGCACCAGTTCGTGCAGGACGGCGTCCTCCAGGACCGGGGCCTGGCCAACCACTGGGGCTACAACACCATCGGCTTCTTCGCCCCGCACAACGCCTACGCCGCCTTCGGTACCCGGGGCCAGCAGGTCAACGAGTTCAAGGCGATGGTGAAGGCGCTGCACGCGGCCGGTCTCGAAGTCATCCTCGACGTCGTCTACAACCACACCGCCGAGGGCGACGAACGGGGCCCGACCCTGTCCTTCCGGGGCATCGACAACGCCTCCTACTACCGGCTGGTCGACGGCGACTGGGCGCACTACTACGACACCACCGGCACCGGCAACAGCCTGCTCATGCGCCACCCGTACGTCCTGCAGCTCATCATGGACTCGCTGCGGTACTGGGTCACCGAGATGCGCGTCGACGGCTTCCGCTTCGACCTCGCGGCCACCCTCGCCCGGCAGTTCCACGAGGTGGACCGGCTCTCGGCGTTCTTCGACCTGATCCAGCAGGACCCGGTGATCAGCCGCGTCAAGCTCATCGCCGAGCCGTGGGACGTGGGCGAGGGCGGCTACCAGGTGGGCAACTTCCCGCCGCTGTGGTCCGAGTGGAACGGCAGGTACCGCGACGCCGTACGGGACTTCTGGCGGGCCGAGCGCGGCTCGCTCGGCGAGTTCGCCTCCCGGCTGACCGGCTCCTCCGACCTGTACCAGCACAGCCGGCGCCGTCCCCGCGCGAGCGTCAACTTCGTCACCGCGCACGACGGGTTCACGCTGCGCGACCTCGTGTCGTACAACGACAAGCACAACGAGGCCAACGGCGAGGACAACCGGGACGGCGAGAGCCACAACCGGTCCTGGAACTGCGGGACCGAGGGCGACACCGACGACCCCGGCATCCTCGAACTGCGCGCCCGCCAGCAGCGCAACCTGCTGGCGACGCTGCTGCTCTCGCAGGGCATCCCGATGCTCTCCCACGGCGACGAACTCGGCCGCACCCAGCGGGGCAACAACAACGCCTACTGCCAGGACAACGAGATGTCCTGGACCGACTGGGAACTCACCCACGAACAGCGGTCGTTGACGGCGTTCACCCGGCACCTGATCGCCCTGCGCGCCGCCCACCCCGTGCTGCGCCGGCGCCGGTTCTTCCGCGGCGAGACCGTGACCAACGCCGACCAGCCGCTGCCCGACCTGATGTGGCTGCGCCCCGACGCCCGTGAGATGACCGACCGGGACTGGCAGCGCGCCGACGCGCACTCGGTGACGGTGTTCCTCAACGGCGACGCCATCGCCGAACGCGACTCCTACGGGCGCCGGATGACCGACGACTCCTTCCTTCTGCTCGTCAACGGCTACTGGGAACCCGTCGTCTTCCGGCTGCCGGGCCCCGCGTTCGCCGAACGCTGGACGACCCTCATCGACACGGCCGACCCGGACGGCATCCCGGACGAGCGGGAACACAAGGCGGGCACGCGGCTCCGGGTGGAGGCACGCGGCCTGGTCGTGCTCTCCAGGCCGTCGCGCGTCACCCGCTAGGCGGCGGAGCGCTCAGCGCTGCCGGTGCGAGGTCACCGTGAACTGGGCCCCGTCCGGGTCTCGCAGGATCGCCTCGTCCTCCGCCTCGCTGAGCACACTGCCGCCGTGCTTCTCCGCCGTGCGGGCGCAGCCCAGGACGTCCGCGACGGCGAAATGGATCTGCCAGTGCGGCCGTACGGACGGATCCGGTGCCGACTCCACCGCGCCCGAGTCGATCCGGGCCACGATGTCGCCCTGGCTGCGCAGCACCACCTCGCCGCCCTCGTACTCCACCTCGCAGCAGCCCGGCTTCCCCGACGCCCAGTCGAGGATCTCGCCGTAGAACAGCGCGGCGTCGAAGGCGTCGCGCGTGTGCAGCCGGATGAAGGTCGGCGAGGCCCGGCGCCAGGCCTCCCAGTTGCCGACCAGTTCCCCCTGCCAGATACCGAACGTCGCCCCGTCCCGGTCGGCGAGCAGCGCGGCCCGGCCCGGCGGGAAGGACAGTGGTCCGACGGCCGCCGTACCGCCGCGCTCGCGGGCCCGGGCCACGGCGGTGTCGGCGTCCGGCACCGCGAAGTACGGCGTCCAGGCCACCGCCATCTGCCACATCGCGGCGACGGCCGCGATCCCCGCCACCGGCACCCCGTCGGCCAGCGCGATACGGAAGTGCTCGCCCAGCTTCACGCCGCGCCAGCGCCAGCCCAGGACGGCCGTGTAGAACTCCTGGGTGGCCGCGAGGTCGCGGCTGGTCAGGCTCACCCAGCACGGGGCGCCGAAGACGGAGTGCGTGGAGACGACGTCCCGTCTGCGCGGTCCACCGTCGGCAGGGGTCTTGTGGTTCATGGCGGTCGCGTCCTGGGGTCGGGGACGGTCTGGCACCAGTGTCCACTGCACGGCCCGGTTCGCGCTTCTTGACCTCTCCTTTGACCGCCGTCCGGGGGGAAATACCTCTGTAGCAGAGGTAATCTTCGAAGGTGGAACACGAGAGCTACCCGGAGGAGCTGGCGGACACGCTGGTGCGCATCCAGCGGCTGATCCGGCGCCGCCTGCGCGGCGGGCTCGCCGTGCCCCGGCTGCGCGGGGCCGAGGTGGAGCTGCTGCGGCTGGTCGAGTGCCGGCCCGGCATCGGCATCTCGGACGCCGCCAGGGCGCTGCACCTGGCGGGCAACTCCGTGTCGACCCTGGTCAACCAGCTGGTCAAGGGCGGCTATCTGGTCCGCGAGACCGACCCGGCCGACCGCAGGGCCGCCCGCCTGCTGCTCACCGGGTCCGCCGAGAAGCGGCTCGCCGACTGGCAGCGCCGCCGGGCCGAGCTGGTGTCCCGGCACGTCTCACGGCTCGACGAGGCCGACCGGGAAGCCCTCCGCGCGGCCCTTCCGGCGCTGCGCAGGCTGGCCGTCACCCTGCACGAGGAACACGAGGAGCACGAGGAGACAGAGAAGCCATGACGCAGCCCGAGGAACAGGACACGGGTCCGGGCCCGACGACGAGCGAGAGCACTGGCGTGGCCGACGGAGGAGGCGAGGGTGCAGCCGACGCCGTCTCCTGCACCTCCCTGAGCTACGCGTTCGGCGACACCAGGGCAGTCGACGGGCTGGACCTCGCCGTCCGCGAGGGCGAGGTGTTCGGACTGCTCGGCCCCAACGGCGCCGGCAAGACCACCGCCATCCGCTGCGTCACCACGCTGCTGCCCGTGCCGGCCGGCACGGTCCGGGTCTTCGGCCACGACGCGGCGAAGGAACGCATGGCGGTGCGCCGGCTCCTCGGCTACGTCCCGCAGCAGCTCTCCGCCGACCAGGGCCTCACCGGCCGGGAGAACGTCGCCCTGTTCGCCCGGGTCTTCGACGTGCCCCGGCGCGAGCGCCCCGCCCGCGTCGCCCAGGCCCTCGCCGCCGTCGGCCTCGCCGACGCCGCCGACCGGCTGGCCGGCACCTACTCCGGCGGCATGGTCCGCCGCCTCGAACTCGCCCAGGCCCTGGTCAGCGCACCCCGGCTGCTGATCCTGGACGAGCCGACCATCGGCCTGGACCCGATCGCCCGCACCGGCGTGTGGGAGCACATCAACGCCGTGCGCGCCGTGACCGGCATGACCGTCCTCGTCACCACCCACTACATGGACGAGGCCGACCAGTACTGCGACCGGGTCGGCCTCATGCACCGCGGCCGGATCCGCGCCCTCGGCACCCCGGCCGAGCTGCGCCGGGGCCTCGCCGAACACCAGGGCACCGACACCCTGCCCACGCTGGAGGACGTCTTCCGCGCCATCGCCGGCAGCGGCCTCGACGACACGTCCGGAGGAGGTTTCCGCGATGTCCGCAGCACCCGCCGCACCGCGCACCGAGTCGGCTGACCACACGGATCTTCTGCTCACCCCGCCCGTGCCCCGCGCCGGCTGGCGGCTGCTGCCCGCCCGGGTCGGCGCCATGTGCGCGGTCGAGCTGCAGAAACTGCGCCACGACCGCACCGAGCTCTACACCCGCGCCGTCCAGCCCGCCCTGTGGCTGCTGATATTCGGCCAGACCTTCACCCGCATCCGGGCGATACCCACCGGCGGCATCCCCTACATCGACTTCATGGCGCCCGGCATCATCGCCCAGTCGGCGATGTTCATCGCGATCTTCTACGGCATCCAGATCATCTGGGAGCGCGACGCGGGCATCCTGAACAAGCTCCTCGTCACCCCGACCCCCCGCTCGGCACTCATCACCGGCAAGGCGTTCGCGGCCGGTGTGAAGTCCCTGATCCAGGCCGTCGTCGTCATCGTCATCGCGGCGATCCTCGGCGTGGCGCTGACCTGGAACCCGCTCAGGCTGCTCGGCGTCGCCGTGGCCGTCGTGCTCGCGTCCGCCTTCTTCTCCTGTCTGTCGATGACCATCGCGGGCATCGTGATCAGCCGCGACCGGCTGATGGGCATCGGCCAGGCGATCACCATGCCCCTGTTCTTCGGCTCCAACGCCCTCTACCCCGTTTCGGTGATGCCGGGCTGGCTGCAGGCCGTCAGCAAGGTCAACCCGCTGAGCTATCAAGTCGACGCGCTGCGCGGCCTGCTCCTCGGCACACCGTCGCATCTCGGCGCCGATTTCGCGGTGCTCGCGGTGGCCGCCGCGCTCGGCATCGCGGCCGCCTCCTCGTTGCTCGGCCGCCTCGCCCGGTGATCGCGCTCGCGCGGCCCGCCGATCTTGTACGAACGTGATGTGCGGCACGCGCGCGTACCCCCGGAAAAGGGGCCGTGAACGGATTCTTCCTGGGCAGCGCTTGATCAGCGATCAAAGCGGGCGAACCCGCTGGCCACAGCGCATTCTGCGCATTTGACAGTGCACTGAGCGCACAGATAGACAGCAGCTCTCGATAGGTCGAGAGGGGCACTGTGTACGAGCCGAACGTGGTCGGGGACTGGCACGAGTACGACGAGCATGCCGGTCTGCGGGTCCGCGTCCACCGCCTGGAGGCGGCGGAGCCGCCGCGCGGACGCGACGACGCCGCTGCCGGGCTGACGTACTTCAGTGTCCGGGTGACCGTCGAGAACCGCGGCGCGCGGCACTACGGCATCCATCTGGAGGACGGTCAGATCGACGTCCGCGTAGGCCCGGACGGCGAGGCCGCGTTCATGGACTGGCGCAACTCCCAGTTCATCGAGGGCTTCGACGTCTATCCGCTGCGCCGGGCCACCGCCGTGCTCTACGCCGCCGCCCCCGAGGCCGCCCTGACCCACGTGGACGTACAGGTGCAGCTGCGGGTGGAGGAGGAGTGGACCGACCGCCGGCTGTGGGCCGGCGGCATCGGCGTCCAGGAGGCGTCCGCCGCGGCCGCCCCGACGGGCAGCCCCCAGGGCAGCCTCGCCCACCAGGTCAGCGCCTTCCTGCGGGACCAGACGGAGCCGGGCTCCGCCTGACCCCCCAGGCCCGCGCGCCGTACGACGTCAGTGCGGGATGCCGTCGATGATCTCCCGTGCGCCCTGGCGCAGCAGCGCCACCGCGACCGAGGTGCCGAGGGTGGCCGGATCGAGCCGCCCGGCCCACTCGTGGGCGTTCAGCCGGGTCTTGCCGTCGGGTGTGAACACACAGGCGCGCAGGGAGAGTTCCCCGCTGCGGTCCACGCGCGCGTACCCGGCGATGGGGCTGTTGCAGTGGCCCTGGAGCACATGCAGGAACGTCCGCTCGGCCAACGCCTCCCGGTGCGTGTCCGGGTCGCCGAGACCGCTGACCGCGTCGATGACGCCGTTGTCGTCCTCCCGGCACTGCAGGGCGAGGATGCCCGCGCCGATCGGCGGCATCATCGTCTCCGTGGACAGCACCTCGCTGATCACGTCGGTCCGCCCGATCCGCTCCAGCCCCGCCACCGCGAGCAGCAGCGCGTCCGCCTCGCCCTCGGCCAGCTTCGCCAGCCGGCGGTTGTCGTTGCCGCGGAACGGCACGCACTCCAGATGCGGGTGCGTGGCGGCCAGTTGGGCGATCCGACGGACCGAGGAGGTGCCGATCCGGGTGCCGGCGGGCAACTCGTCCAGGGTCAGCCCGTCCGGGTGGACCAGGGCGTCCCGGATGTCGTCCCGCTTCAGGAACGCGGCGAACACCGTCCCGGCGGGCAGCGGGCGGTCGGCGGGCACGTCCTTCACGCAATGCACGGCGAGGTCGGCCTTCCCGGCCAGCAGGGCCGCATCGACCTCCTTGGTGAACGCCCCCTTGCCCTCGACCTGGGACAGGTCGCCGAGCCACTTGTCGCCGGTGGTCTTCACCGGGACGACCTCGGTGCGCAGTTCCGGGTGCAGAGCGGCCAACTCGGCGCGGACCCGGTCGACCTGAGCCAGGGCCATGGGCGAGTCGCGGGAGACGATAC
The DNA here is from genome assembly GCF_001866675.1 of Streptomyces sp. MUSC 14. NCBI lineage: Bacteria > Bacillati > Actinomycetota > Actinomycetes > Kitasatosporales > Streptomycetaceae > Streptomyces > Streptomyces sp. MUSC 14. The sequence goes on along the minus strand of NZ_MLYN01000055.1, from coordinate 156,713 downwards.
GGATCAATTCGGGAACCGGCATGCGCACACGATAGACCTTCGGCGTTCATCGAAGGTCTTCGGGCAGGTCGGCCGCCGACTCCTCCGGTGCGAGGTCCGGACGTAGCCGCTGCCAGACCGGCTGGCGCAGCGACCCGTTGCGGGTGCGGGTGCTGTAGGAGACCTCGCCCACCAGTCGCGGCAGCACCCAGTGGGCGCCCGCGATCCGCGGCACCGGGTCGAAGGGACACCGTCCGCTCGCCGCGGCATCGAGCAGCCGGGCCAGCTCCAGGCGCTCCGCCTCGCTCCAGCCGGTACCGACCCCGCCGACGTACCGCAGCCGGCCGCCGGAGCGCTGGCCGACCAGCAGCGCTCCGGGCAGTCCGGCCAGCCGTCCCTTCCCGGGCAGCCAGCCGCCGACGATCACGTCCTCGGACCGCATGTTCCGGATCTTGATCCAGGCGCGGGAGCGCACCCCGGGCTCGTACACCGAGTCCAGCCGCTTGCACACCAGACCCTCCAGACCGTGCTCCCTGGTCGCCGCGAGCGCCTCCGCGCCGTGCCCGGTGACCGCGCCCGGCACCGACCAGTACGGCCCCGCCAGATCCAGTTCCTCCAGCCGTACCCGCCGCCGCGCGTACGACTGCCGTACCAGGGACTCACCCAGATAGGGCACGTCGAAGAGCACCAGATGGACCGGTGTCCCGGCCGCCCTGCGCGCCGCCCGCGCGGGGGAGTGGGCGAGCCCCATCCGGCTCTGCAACAGCTGGAAGTCGGCCCGCCCGTGCTCGTCCAGAGCCAGTACCTCACCGTCCAGCACGGCGGCCGTCGTGCCCAGGGCGGCGCCGAGCGGCCGGAGTTCGGGATAGGCCGCGGTGATGTCCTCGCCCGACCGGGCACGCAACAGCACACCGCCGTCGCCGGGCAGGTACACCATCGCCCGCTGGCCGTCCTGCTTTGTCTCGTACGCCCAGCGCGCGTCCTGGGCGGCGGGCGGCAGTACGCCGGGCGTGGCGAGCATCGGCGCGATGAGCGGTAGGGACGGGGGTACGGCGGTCACGGCTGAAGTCCTCGACCGCTTCCGCCGGCCGCACGCGCTTTCGCCCGCCGGTTCCCCTGAACGGGCCCCGCAGGGCACGGCGGATCAGGCGTGCCGGGCGTGCCGCAGATGGGCGGGCACCGCCGGCACCCTGCGGTGCCCGCTGTCGGTCGGCGGCAGGCCCGGCTTCAGGAAGACGTTGCCGATGTGCTTGCTGACGGAGCGTTCGGTGATGACGAGCCTCCGGGCGATGGTGGTGTTGTCGTGGCCCTCGGCCGTCAGCCGCGGCACCTCCCGCTCACGTGGGGTGAGCGCGTGCAGGGGCGAGACCGCGTGACGGCCCGTCAACTCCGTCACCACCTCGGGGCCGAGAGCCGTGCCGCCGCGCGCGACCCGGTCCAGCGCGTCGAGGGACTCGTCCACACAGCCCACCCGGTCCTTGAGCAGGTAACCCACCCCACGCGCCCCACCGCTCAGCGACTCGGCAGCCGCTCACGCGCCGCCAGCGCCGCACACAGTCCCTCGTCACGGAAGCCGGGCGGCATCCGTACGTCCAGTACGGCGATGCCGGGCCGCTGGGAGCTGCCGCCCGAGGTCCGTGCCGAACGCGGCCGGATGGTCCGGCAGTTGATCCTGCACACCTGTGCCGAGCAGGAACGCGCGCTCGCCGAGGGCGCCCCGACCCCACGCGTCACCTGGGCGGGTGCGGCCGACGGGCTCGCCTACGCGATCGTCGGCCTGTGGCCGGCCCCGGCGACACGCGCCACGGACTGACCCCCGCGACCCCGCCCGGACTCCGGTCACCCGGGCTGCGCTCGCCTGGACTCCGGCGCCCGAGCCCGGCTCACTCGGGCCGCAGTCACCCGGGTCCACTCCACCTGGCTCCGGCTTGTCCGGATCCCGGTCACCGGGGCCATGCTCACCCGGGTCCACTCCACCAGGCTTCGGCTCGCCCAGATCCCGTTCACCAGAGCCATGCTCACCCGGGTCTATTCCACCTGGGCCGCGCTCGCCCGGATCCCAATCATCGGGGCCATGCTCACCCGGGTCCACTCCACCAGGCGTCGGCTTGTGCGGATCCCGTTCACCGGGGCCGCGCTCGCCTAGGCCCCCGGCGACGCGGGCCGCGGTCGCCTGGATACCAGTCACCTAGGCCATACTCGCCCGCGCCCACCTCATCCGGGCCGCGGTCACCTGGGTCCACTCCACCCAGCCCCCGCTCGCCTGGGCCTTGGTCCCCAAGACCACGCGCGCCCGGCCCCCACTCTCCCGGGCCTCGGTCACCCGGCCCCACCTCACCCAGCCCCCTCACCCGGCGTTCACGCGCCATCTCATGCATCGAAGGTCGCCGCGACCGGGGTGACTCACTTGAGTCAAGCAAGTGATTCTCCGGTCCCGGTCGTACAGTCCGGGGGCGGTGCGGCAGGCCCAAGCGGGGTCGGCGAAGTCCGGTGCGGTTCGGCGGCGCCCCGAAGGGGCGCGGGGAACTGCGCGACCAGCCACGACGGACCCGCAGATGACCGACGGCACGTTGCGGCACTTCCAGCGGAGCGCTTAGTCCTTCGTCGCGATGCTCACCGCGTTCGCCGCCACCACCGCCCCGATGCCTGCCCACTCCGCCACGCCCAGGCTCTGGCCCAGGACGACCCGGCCGACCAGGGCCGCCAGTACCGGGTTGACGCTCATGAACAGGCCGAAGGTCTGCGCGGGGACGCGGCGCAGGGTCAGCAGGTCGGCCAGGTAGGGTACGGCGGAGGACAGGACGCCTGCCGTCACCGCGCACAGGACGGCCCCGGCCGTCGGCGGATGGCGCAGGGCGACCACGATGCCGGCCGGGACGAAGGCCAGCGCGGAGACCGTCGCGGCCGCCGCGGCGCCCTGCGCGCCGGGTATGCGCCGGCCGACGACGCGGTTGAGCAGGATGTATGACCCCCAGCAGCATGCGGCGACCAGGCCGAGGGCCATGCCGGCGTAGTCGGCGGAGGGCCGCGGACGCATCAGGACGATCACCCCGGCCGCGGCCACCACCGCGCACCCGGCGTCCAGCCGGCGCCGCGTGGCGGCCAGGGCGATGGCCAGCGGACCGAGGAACTCCAGGGTCACGGCGAGGCCCAGACCGATCCGGTCGACGGCGCTGTAGAGGCTGAGGTTCATCGTGCCGAACACCGCGGCCAGCAGCAGGACCGGCCACCACTGGCGCCAGGTGAAGGCGCGCAGCCTGGGCCGGCCGACGGCGAGCAGGACGAGTGCGGCCACGTACTGACGCACCGCGACCACACCGAGCGGACCGAGCACCGGGAAGGCCAGCGCCCCGACGGCGGCGCCGGTCTGGTTGGAGAGCCCGCTGCCGAACATGGTGGCCACACCGGCCAGGGGCCCGGACTGTGCCGGGGACGGGGTCACGGTCGTGGGCGCGGCCACGGCCGGGCGTCGGAGAGCGCGTCGCATACCGGGATCGTGTGCCGCCCGCACGCTTGCGCAAAATGCATACTCCGCACCATCTATACGCTGAGCGTATGCACGACGTCGATCTGCGCCAGCTGCGCTGCCTCGTGGCGATCGTCGACGAGGGCACCTTCACGGACGCGGCGATCGCCCTAGGCGTCTCGCAGGCCGCGGTCTCCCGCACCCTCGCCTCCCTCGAACGCTCCCTGGGCGTACGGCTGTTGCGCCGTACCTCACGCGAGGTGACCCCCACCGCGACCGGGCTGCGCGTGGTGGCCCAGGCCCGCCGGGTGCTCGCGGACGTCGCCGACCTGGTAAGGGAGGCGACCTCGGGCCACACCCGGCTGCGGGTCGGCTACGCCTGGTCGGCGGTGGGCCGGCACACGGTCGCCTTCCAGCGGCGCTGGAACGCCGCGCACGGCGACATCGACCTGCATCTCGTGCGCGTCAACTCGCCCGCCGCCGGACTCGCCGAGGGCGCCTGCGACCTCGCCGTCGTCCGCAGACCGCTGGAGGACCGGCGGTTCGACACCGCGATCGTCGGCCTGGAACGCCGGCTGTGCGCGCTCGCCGCCGACGACCGGCTCGCCCAACGCCGTTCGGTCCGGCTGGCCGAACTGACCGACCGCACCCTGCTCGTGGACCGCCGTACCGGCACGGCCACCGTCGACCTGTGGCCGCCGGAGGCCCGCCCTGCCGTCGAGGAGATCCATGACGTCGACGACTGGCTCACCGAGATCGGCGCCGGTCGCGGCATCGGCGTCACGGCGGAGTCGACCGCCAACCAGTACCCGCGGCCCGGCATCGTCTACCGGCCGGTGCGCGACGCCGAACCCGTCGCCGTACGCCTCGCCTGGTGGCGCGACGACCCGCACCCGGCCCGGCAGGCGGTCGTCGAACTGCTCACCGAGCTATACCGGACGGCCTGAGGCGGACGGCCAGATAGCGCGAACAGAATTGTTGACAGGCTAAACAGCATGCGCTCGCGCAGCTGCGGCAGGTGATCCAGTGAGATGGCACCGGCCCAGCGGCTGGTGGAGAACGAACTCGCCGAGCAGTTCGGTGTGACGCGGGCCAGCATCCGTGCGGCACTGATCGATCCGGCGGCGCAGGGACTGGTGGAGCGGATCCGCAACCGCGGTTCGCGGGTGCGGGTGGTGACCGTCGAGGAGGCGGTCGCGATCACGGAGTGCCGCATGGTCCTGGAAGGACTGTGCGCCGCCAAGGCCGCCGTCGCCGACGGCGAGCCGGTGACGTACTCCGAGCTCGACCACCGGCTCCACGACCGCATCCGGGAGATCTCCGGCCGGGGCGCCCCCGGCAGTCCCTGAACGAACACCGGGCGATGATCGAGGCGATCAGGGCCAGGGACCCGCAGGCGGCCGAAGCGGCCGTCCGCGCCCACCTCGCCGGCGTGATCGACACGCTCGGCGACTGACCCGGCGCGCCGCCGGGCGCGTTGTGCGCCGCGTCGAGTGCCGGTCGCCGGGGTGGGTGGGCGTTCACCGACCGTGTCCATCCGCTCCGCCCCGGACAGCCGCGCCACCGCCGTCGGCTGGACCTCGGGCGTGGGCCGCTTCGGCGCCGTCTTCGGGCCGTGGTTCGGCCGGCAGCTCCTCGCGGCGGGCGACGGCGACCGGGCTTCACCGCCTTCGCCCTCGCCGGGGTGTCCTCCATGGTGTTCATCGGCATCGTCGCGCTGCGCACGCCCCGGCGCCCGGAGCGCAGCGGCAGCGGGCGGCGACTCGTCACGGCCGGCTGACCCGCCCGGCCCGCGCGTAAGGTCACCCGAGGTCGGCCGGCGTCACGTCCCGCCCCGTGCACGCCAGTTCCCCGCCCACCTCGGCACACGCCTCCACCCCCTGGGGCGAGGACACCGACAGCATCGGACTGCTGTCGCCGGCGGTGTCGTCCGCGGGATAGTCGGCCGTCAGCACGTCCTCCCCCTTGCGCACCGACACCTCGTGGGCCCGCGCCGAGCGCAGCCGGACCTGCGACCAGGCGGTGCCGCACGCCGCCGACCAGCGCAGCCGGACCGTGTAGGCGGGGTCGGTGACCGAGCTCGTGGTCCGCGCGTCCCGGGCGCACACCGAGGCGTCGGGCAGCTCGCCCTGGCACGAGCGGGCGTGGCAGCGCGGCACCGCCGGCAGGGTCTGTGCGGCGGGCGTGGTGCCGGGCCGGACGGCCAGGATCACGGTGGCGGCCACCGCCGTCACCGCACCGAACACGGCGAGCGCCGACAGCGGCAGCCAGGAGGGGAGAACGGACGCACGGCGTGACCGAACCCGGCCGGACTCCTCGGCGGGGTTCGCGCCGGTCGTGTCCGGCGTGTCCGGCGCCGACGGGGGCATGCCGCTCACATCGGCCGGATCCCACTCGGCGAGTACGGCGTCGGGATCGGCGCCGGCGAGCCGGCACAGCGCCTCCACGGCGGGCCGGGGCGGCGGCGTGCCGCCGGACAGATAGCGGTGCCACGCGGACTTGCTGTACGGAGTGCGTGCGGCGAGCGCCGCCAGGCTCAGTCCCGTGCGGTCCTTCAGCGCACGCAGTCCCGCCACCAGTGGCTCGTCCGGCGTGGTCGATGTCGATGCTGTCGATGCCTGAGGGTGCCGCATCGTGCGTCCTCGACTCCCTTTTCCGCTATGGGCTCCCCTATGGGAGGTTTCGCCCCTGTTGTCGGAATGGCTTCCCGGGAGTGCGGCGTGCGCAACACACGGTGAGGTATGAGGAAGGTGAAGTGTGGACGTACCGAAGGCCCGTTCGGGGATCGTCGAACGGGCCTTCGGTGTCCGGGTGGTGCGGCGGTGAGGGGCCGTCAGCACCAGGGCAGGGCGCGGTGGGTGCGGACGTAGTACGCCGAGACGTAGCCCCTGTGGTGCGCGAGCCGGTACCAGGTGCGGTTGCCGTGGACCCACGAGCCGTGCGTCCGGCAGGTGAGGTGCAGGTACCGGCCCGCGTGCCGGTGGCCGATCACCCGGTAGCCGGTCCCGGGGCCGGAGCGGACGTTGAGCCCCGCGTACCCGGTGGTGACGCGGCCGTAGGTGCGGTACGGACGGACGCGGTACGGTGCCGCCGCGCCGACCGGGCGGTACGCCGTGCCCTGGAGGGTGTAGTGGTGGAACCGGCGGGCGTGGTACGCGCGGCGCAGGTGGTGCCGGTGCAGGCGGTACGCGGAGTGCCTGCGGTGGTGGATGCGGTACGGGGCGTGGTGGTTGTGGTCGGCGCGGTACTGGCTGATCGCGCCGGGCACCGGGGACGAGGTGGCGGCGTCGGCGGGCGCGGCCCCGGCCGCCGTGGGCAGCAATGCGAGGACCGCGACCGTGGCCAGCAGACCGCTCTTGAGGGTCTGTCGGATCATGGCAACCTCCGGCTGTCGTTCTCGTGACCACGAGCAGTGATCACGACAGCCAGCGTTTCCGCGGCGCGCCGCCGCAATGCCGTTCCGGTGTCCCCGGGGACACCCGGGACGTCCCCCGGGACGAACCCTCGCGCCGCCCCCCCGCCCGCCTGCGCCGGAGCGGACCGGCGTGCCGCCGTGCCGCCCGTCTCGGCGCCGGTCCGGACGGCGCGTCCCGGGGCGGTGTCCGGGGTGTCCGGGGGCTCCGGGTCAGACGGTCTCGGCGAAGGTGATGGTCCGCTCCTTCAGCAACGGGAACACCGTGCCCCGGATCAGCTCCGCGAAGTGGTCCGTGCGCTTGTGCGCCTCGAAGCCGTCGCGGTCGGTGTACCGCTCGTACAGCAGGAACGCCCCCGGCTGGTCCACCACCTCGTGCGCCTCGTAGGCGAGGTTCGCGGGCTCGGACGCGACCAGCTCGCGCATCGCGCGCAGCGCGTCACGCACGGTGTCCACATCGGCGGGCGCGCACTGGTACTGGGCGACGACGGCGAAGGCCATGGGTTCCTCCGGAGTTCCTCGGGGCGGGTCGTGGTTCTGCCGATTGCAGCACGGGGGTGCCGCGGTGGCCGGTAGGACACGCGTCCGGTGGTGTCGGCCGGAATCGGGCGGCGTCGGGCGGCGTCGAGCAGGGGGCCCGCGGAAGTTACTTGACTTACGCAACGAGCTGTTGAACTCGCAGGTATGCCCACGGAACCGCTGTCCGGCCTGCCCGTCGCCTCCCCGGAGGTCGCCGGCATCGAGCGCGCCCTGACGCGCGTCACCTACCTCAGCACGCGATCCCGGCAGCACGAGCGGCTGATGGGGCTGGCCGGTGTGCCGCTGGACCGGGCCGCGGTGCGCTGCTGTGGCAGATCGCCGACTCCGGGCCGTTGCGGCCGGGCGAGCCGGCACAGCGCCTGGGCGTGGAGGCCTGGCACGTGACCCGGACCGTCCAGCAGCTCCAGCGGGCCGGCCATGTCAGCCGGGTCCCGGACCCGACGACCGGCGGGCCCAGCGGATCCAGCTGACCGACGCCGGACGGGAGGCCGTCGGACGGATCCGGGAGGCCGGCGCCCGGGGGATGCGGCTCGCCCTCGCCGGCTGGCGGCCCGAGGAGCTGCGGCAGATGGCCACGCTCTTCCACCGCATGGTCGACGACTTCCTCGCGTACACGGTCGAGGAGGACTCCGGCCGGGAGGCCGACGCCACCTCGCCGGCAGCGGGCTGACGGCCCGGTCGTCGTAGGAGGGCCGCGGTGTGCGCGCCCGTCTCTACCGTCCAGTAATATCCGGCCGCAGGCCGGCAGGGCCGCAACGCGGTACGGCCGGCGAGGCGGGGCGCGCAGTCGCCCGAAACGAGGAGGGACGGTCGTGACCGAACGCATCGAGATCGGGAGCAAGGTCGAGGACTTCGCTCTGCCCGACGAGACGGGCGCCACCCGCAGGCTCACCGAGCTGCTGGCCGAGGGGCCCGTGGTCCTCTTCTTCTACCCCGCCGCCATGACCCCCGGCTGCACCGCCGAGGCCTGCCACTTCCGCGACCTCGCCGCCGAGTTCGCCGCCGCCGGGGCCCGGCCCGTCGGCATCAGCGGTGACACGGTCGGCAAGCAGCAGGAGTTCTCCGGCGCCCACGGCCTCGGCATGCCGCTGCTCTCCGACGTCGACGGCACCGTGCGCGAGCGGTTCGGCGTCAAGCGCGGTTTCTCCCTCGCCCCCACCAAACGTGTCACCTATGTCATCGCCCGGGACCGCACCGTACTGGAGGTCGTCCGCAGCGAGCTGCGCATGAACACCCACGCCGACCGGGCTCTCGCCGCCCTGCGCGCCCACCAGGGCTGAACCCCGTTCCACCGGCGCGCTTGATGCGCCGGAACAATCGGAACATCCTTGGGCGTATGAAGCATGTCGCCGCAGTGGCGATCATCGATGCCGTCGGCACCGTGACCAGGTGGAGCGACGGCGCGCGGCAGCTCACGGGCCATCCGGCCGCGGACGTCGTGGGCCGGCCGGCGGCCGGCCTGCTCGCCGAGGACATCCCCGGCGAGCTGCTCGCCGCCCGGACCGGCACCGTCGTCCTGCGGCACCGTGACGGCCACCGTGTCCCGCTGGCCCTCACCGCGCTCCCCGTGGACGGCGCCGACGGCGAACCCGCCGGCTTCGTCGTGACGGCCCACCCGCCCGCCACGGCCCTGGCCGCCCAGGCCTTCGAGCAGGCCTCCGTGTCCATGTCCGTCTTCGACCTCAAACAGCACTACCTGCGGGCCAACCACGCCGCCGGGCATGTCCTGGGCGTCCCCGAGGAAGCGCTGATCGGCCGCCACCTCATGGAGACCGTCGAGGACGTCGAGCACAGCCGCGGCTTCCTCGCCCACCTGCGCCAGGTCGCCGAGACCGGCCGGGCGCTGCGCTACGAGAGCTTCACCGGCGCCCCCGCCCTCAACCGGGAGCACGCCTGGACCACCGAGATGTGGCCCCTGCACGACGACTCCGGCACCCTGACCGCGGTCGCCCTCGCTGCCCTCGACAGCAGCGAACAGTACTGGGCCCAGGCACGCCTCGTCCTGCTCAACGAGGCCGCGGCCGCCATCGGCACCACCCTCGACGTGGTCCGCACCGCTGAGGAACTGGTCGAACTGCTCGTGCCGCGCTACGCCGACTTCGCCAGTGTGAACCTGCTTGACTGGGTCCTCGGCACGGAGGAGCCGCCGATGATCCCGGACGGCCCCGTCACCCTCCGCCGTGTCGCCCACGGCTCCACCCACGCGGGCAACCCCGGCGCGGCCGTGCACCTCGGCGAGGCCGATGCCTACGAGCCCTCCTCACCGCTCGCCAGCGCCTTGCGCGAAGGCCACTCCGTCCTCAGCCAGGCCGGCGAGCCGGAGTTCGTGAAGTGGCTGGAGGAGCGCAATCTCCGCTCGCCCGAGGGCCGCTCCTTCCGTGAGGGCGCCCACTCCGTGCTCGTGGTGCCGCTGCGCGCCCGCGGCACCACGCTCGGCGTCGCGGTCTGCGTCCGCATGGCCCACCCCGACGCGTACGGTCCCGACGACGCGGTCTTCGCCGAGGAACTCGGCAGCCGCGCCGCCGTCTGCATCGACAACGCCCGCCGCTTCGCCCTGGAGCGCAGCACCGCCCTCGCCCTCCAGCACAGCCTGCTCCCACGCGGCCTGTCCGGACAGGTCGCGCTCGACGTGGCCCATCGGTACCTGCCGTGCGGCTCCCTGGCCGGCATCGGCGGCGACTGGTTCGACGTCATCCCGCTCTCCGGCGGCCGGGTCGCCCTGGTCGTGGGCGACGTGGTGGGCCACGGCATCCAGTCCTCGGCCACCATGGGACGGCTGCGCACGGCCGTACGCACCCTCGCCGACGTCGACCTGCCGCCCGACGAACTCCTCACCCACCTCGACGACCTGGTTCTCCTGCTCGCTGCCGAGGACAGTGGCGAGGACATCCGTGAGGAGGTCGCCGAACTCGGCGCCACCTGCCTGTACGCCGTCTACGACCCGGTCTCGCGCCGCCTCACCCTGGCCGCCGCCGGCCATCCGGCCCCGGCCGTCGTGCTGCCCGGCGGCACCGCCGAGACCGTCCCCATGGCCGCCGGGCCGCCGCTCGGCGTGGGCGGCCTGCCGTTCGAGGCGACCGAACTGGACCTGCCCGAGGGCTCCGTCGTCGCGCTCTACACCGACGGTCTGCTCGAGGACCGCGACCGGGACTTCGACGGCGCCACCGACGCGCTGTGCCGCGCCCTGACCGCACCCGTCGGCTCCCTCGACGCCCTGTGCGACAGCGTCCTGAAGGCCGTCCTGCCCGACCAGCCCGGCGACGACGTCGCCCTGCTCCTCGTCCGCACCCGCGCCCTCGGCGCCGACCGCGTCGCCACCTGGGACGTGCCTCCCGACCCCGCCGCGGTCGCCGCCTTCCGGCAGGCGGCCGGTGCCCAGCTCACCGCCTGGGGCCTGGACGAGGCCGCTTTCGTCACCGAACTCGTCGTCAGCGAACTCGTCACCAACGCCATCCGCTACGGCGAACCGCCCATCCAGCTCCGCCTGATCCGCGACCGCGCCCTCATCTGCGAGGTCTCCGACGCCAGTTCCACCTCCCCGCACCTGCGCCGGGCCAACGACTACGACGAGGGCGGCCGCGGACTGCTCCTGGTCGCCCAGCTCACCCAGCGCTGGGGCAGCCGGCAGACCGGCCGAGGCAAGACGATCTGGGCCGAACAGGCACTGCCCGAGGCCTGATCGACCAGGAGCGGTCGGGGTCAGGCCCCGATTTCGTCCAGCTCGGCCAGCGCGTCCGCAGGCAGCTCCAGGCCCGCGGCGGCGATGTTCTCCCGCAGATGCTCCGGGGACGACGTGCCGGGGATCAGCGCGATGTTCGGGGAACGGTGCAGCAGCCAGGCCAGTGCCACCTGCTGCGGCGAGGCCTCCAGGCGGGCGGCGACCTTGGCCAGAGTCTCGGACTGGAGCGGGGTGAAGCCGCCGAGCGGGAAGTACGGTACGAACGCGATGTCCAGCGCCGCCGTACGCGCCAGCAGCGCGTCGTCCTGCCGGTTGGCCAGGTTGTAGAGGTTCTGCACGGTGACCACCGGCGCGATCGCCCGCGCCTCGTCCAGCTGCGCGGCGGACACGGCGCTCAGCCCCAGATGCCGGATCAGCCCCCGCTCCCGCAGTTCGGCCAGCGCGCCGAACTGGTCGGCGACGGAGTCCTCGTTCGGGGTGTCCAGGTCGCCCAGCCGCAGATTGACCACGTCCAGGGTCTCCACCCCGAGGTTGCGCAGGTTGTCGTGGACCTGCGCCTTCAGGTCCTCCGGGTGCCGCGACATCATCCAGCTGCCGTCGGCAGCCCGGCGGGCGCCCACCTTGGTGACGAGGTGCAGGCTCTCGGGGTACGGGTGCAGGGCCTCGCGGATGATCTCGTTGACGACGACCGGGCCGTAGAAGTCTGCGGTGTCGATGTGCGTGACACCGGCCTCCACCGCGGCGCGCAGCACCGCCACCGCCCGGGCGCGGTCCTTCGGCGGGCCGAAGACGTGCGGCCCGGCCAGTTGCATGGCGCCGTAACCGACGCGGGTCAGGGTCAGGCCGTCGGCCGGGGTGATGGTGCCGCCGAGCTGTGCGGTCATGTCGTACCTCTCAGTATGCGAAGTGTGTGCGCTATGTGATGCGTGCGGTGTCTCCGGGCGCCGGTTCCTCCGGTGGCCTCGTCGTCCACCCTGCGCCGGGGGCGGGCGGCGGTGGCAGTACCCCCGTGTTCCTGGGAGTGGCAGGGACAGTCACCGCTGCCCGGCCGGCCGTACGGTGGGTGCCATGGACGGTTCGAACGCGCTCGGTGAGTTCCTGCGCGCCCGCCGGGCGCTGGTGCGGCCCGAGGACGTGGGGCTGCCCGGCGGCGGGCTGCGCCGGGTGCCGGGGCTGCGCCGCGAGGAGGTCGCGATGCTCGCCGGCATCAGCTCCGACTACTACCTGCGGCTGGAGCAGGGCCGGGACCGCAACCCGTCCGTGCAGGTCCTGGAGGCCATCGCGCGCGTGCTGCGGCTGGACGCCGACGCCACCGCCCACCTCGTCTCGCTCGCCCAGGACCGGCCCGCCACCGCGCTACGGCCCGGGCCCCGCGCGCGGCAGGTCCCGCAGAGCCTCCTCCAGCTGATCGACGGCTGGCCGCGCAACCCCGCCTATGTGCAGAACCGCTATGCCGACTGCCTGGCCGCCAACGCCCTCGCCACCGCGCTCACCCCGAACTACCGGCCCGGCGTCAATGTCCTGCGGGCCGTCTTCCTCGACCCCGCCGAGCGCGAGCTGCGCCGGGACTGGGCGGACCTCACCGAGGAGGGCGTGGCCGTGCTGCGGTCCGAGGCCGGGGCGGACGCCGCCGACCCCCGGCTGCGCGACCTGGTCGGCGAGCTGTCCCTGCGCAGCGAACGGTTCCGCACGCTGTGGGCGCGGCACGAGGTGCGGCCCCGGCGCGGCCGTATCAGCCACCTGACCCATCCGCAGGTCGGCGACCTCGAACTGCACTCCGACAAGCTGTCCGTGGACGGTACCGACGGACTCACTCTGGTCGTCTTCCACGCGGTGCCGGGCAGTCGCAGCGCCGAACTCCTCGACATCCTCGGCAGTCTCAGCGCGCCGACGGGGGAGGCCGCCGCAGCGGAGCGTGTCGAGGACCCGTAGGGGAGGTGCGTTGCCCGGCGCTCGTCCGGGAGTTCGCCGTGTGCGGGCGTGCAAGGTGTCACGATCGGTTCCGGAGCCGGTACCGACGAGCATCGGAGCGCGCATGACGACGCACAGGGCCACCGACCGGGCGGCGGAGCATGTCGAGGGCGTGGAGGTGAGACCGGTCGCCGGGTACCTCGGCGCCGAGATCTCCGGCGTCGACCTCGCGAGGCCGCTCGACGACGCCGTGGTGGCCCTGATCCGGGAGGCGGTGCTGCGCTGGAAGGTGGTGTTCTTCCGCGGACAGGAGCTGGACCACGCCCGACACGTCGTCTTCGCCCGCCGCTTCGGCGAACCGGTCGTCCTCGGCCGCCGCGGCAGCGCCTCCCCGGCCGGATTCCCCGAGGTGGAGACCACCGCGGACCGTCTGGAACCGGGTGGCCGGTTCGGCATGGAGCACGAGGAGTGGCTGCGCCGGCGCCGGCACACCCTGCTGCGCGGCCGGCACTGCGACCACGGCGCCCGGATCGACCTGCCGGCCGCGACGATCCTGCGCGCCGAGAACGTACCGCCCTATGGCGGCGACACCACCTGGGCCGACCTGGCCGCCGCGTACGCCGGTCTGCCGGCGCCGGTGCGCGCCTTCGTGGACGGGCTGCGCGCCGAGCACCGGCTCGGCGTCGGCTATCAGCCCCGGCCCGGCGATGACGCGTACGTCCGCCACCCCCTGGACCATCAGGTGGCCTCCGTCCATCCGCTGGTGCGGGTGCATCCGGAGACCGGGGAGCGGGTGCTCTTCGTCAACGGCTACTACCTGGAGCAGATCGCCGACGTCTCCCGTCCGGAGAGTGCCGCGCTGCTGGAGATGCTGCTGGAGCAGGCCGTGCGCCCCGAGTACACGGTCCGCTTCCGCTGGGAGCCCGGCAGTGTGGCCTTCCGGGACAACCGGGCCACCACCCACCTCGCCCCCAGCGACAACGCCCATCTGGGTTTCCCCCCGGATCATGCACCGGGTGATGCTCGCCGGGGAGGTGCCGGTCGGAGTCGACGGCAGGCCGTCGGAGCCGGTCACCGGTACCGAGGCGGGGCGCTGGTGAAGCGGGCCGCGCCGGTCAGCTCGCGAGGCGCCGGCCGAGGGCGGGGGCCAGGTTCGTCGCCATGTCGGTGAGGATCTGGACGTAGTCCTCGTGCGCGAAGGTGAACGGCAGCGCGAACGCGACCTCGTCGACCTCGCGGAACGCGGCGTGCGCGTGCAGCCGTTCGGCGATCTGCGCCGAGGTGCCCACCAGGTCCGGCGCGAACAGCAGCCGCCCGGGGCCCTGCGGGGTGGTGGTGCGCGGCAGCCGCTCGGCCGCGTACGCCTCGTACTTGGCACGCTGCTCCGGGCTCGCGGAGTCGGTGGGGATCACCACCAGACCCTGCGAGACCCGGGCGGCCGCGCCGTCGGGGTGGTGGGCGCGGAACTCCTCGATCAGGGCCAGCTGGATCGCGGCGAAGTCCGGTTCCCCGTGCGGGTCTTCGGCCTTGACGACACTGCTGGTCAGGAAGTTCATTCCGTGCTCACCGGCCCAGCGCGCCGAGCCGAGGCCGGCGCCGCCGTACCACAGCCGCCGGCCGAGGCCGGGGGAGTGCGGCTGGACCACGTCGGAGAACACCTCGAAGCCCTCGACCCCGCTGAAGTCGCTGGCGGGCTTGCCGCGTACGAAGTCCAGCAGCCGCCGTACCCGCTCGTAGGAGAAGTCCTCGGCGCCGGCGGTGTCCGGGTGGAGCGCCTGCCTGACGTGGTCGTAGTGCATCGGCGGGCCGACGCTCACGCCCGGGTTCAGCCGGCCGCCGGACAGCAGGTCCACGGTCGCCAGGTCCTCGGCGAGGCGCAGCGGGTTCTCCCAGCCCAGTGGGATCACCGCCGTGCCCAGCTCGATGCGCCGGGTGCGCTGGGAGGCCGCCGCGAGGACCGCCACCGGGGAGGAGATGCCGTACTGGAGGTGGCGGTGGCGGACCCAGGCACTGTCGAAGCCCAGCCGCTCGCCCAGCTCGATGATCTCCAGCGTGGACTCGTGGCCCCGCGCCGGGTCCGCCGCGTCGAACAGGCCGATCGTGAGAAAGCCCAGCTTGCGCAGCGGGCGTGGGGTGGACGGCACGGGCTCCTCCAACGGTCGTACGCCGGCAGTGCCCCGATTCTGGCAGGCCAATGTGACAACTGTGTGATCACTTCAGCGGGATGAAGACCTCGTCCTCGACCGGCGGATCGATCTCCTGAGCGCGGTTGCCGGTCGCGGCGAAGCAGCGCAGCCGGACCTCCTCCGGGGCGACGTCGAGCCGCAGGAAGCACTTGAAGAACGGCGGGCTGTAGGTGGCCGAGCCGGGTGAGAACAGCGAGGTGTACGCCTTGCGCACGGGCAGCCGGAACCGGGACGTGCGGTCCGGGCGGCCGCCCGTGCCGAGCAGGCCCGCCACCAGCCGGGTGCGCCGGGTCACCCGGGCGTCCGGACCGGGCGCGCGGCCCGGCTCGATGCCGAGCCGCTCGGCGACGACGGCCGTGGCCTCGGACTCGGTCAGGCCGAAGAAGCGGGGCAGACGCAGCCGGCGGCCGTACAGGCGGCTGTAGAAGGCCAGCGAGTCGCCGCGCAGCGGATAGCAGCGGAAGTCCCGCTCGGTGACACCGCCGACCGACACCCGGGGAATGGTGTGCGTGGCGTGCATGAACGCACCACCGCCGCCGGAGACGACGTACTGGATGGTGCGGCCGTCCACCTCGACCGGATAGCGCTGGTAGTTGTGGATGTCACCGCCGATCGCGGCCACGTAGTGGTGCTCCGGGTCCCGGACGACGTCGTCCACCGTGCCGCCGCCCTCGATGGCGCACGGGTGGTGCTCGCCGTCGACGTACAGCGGTGAGCCGGTGACGAGGATCTTCGGCTTCGGCCCCCGGGACACCGCGCGCAGCCAGGCGCCCTGTTCGGCGTCGATCGTGCCCAGCAGCCCGGTGTCGATGCCGACGATCCGCACGGGTCCCGCGTCGATCGCCCAGTACGGCCCCGGCTGCTCGGCCCGTTGACCGGGCTTCGCGCGCAACTCCCGGGCGGCGGCGAGGCGTTGCTCGTCGGTCGGGGCGGGACGGTGCCACAGCAGGGCGCGCCACCAGGCGGCGGTGAGCGGGCGGGGCCGGGGCTCGGGGCCGAGCGGCGGGGTGTCGGCGCAGAAGACGCGCATGAACGCGCCGAGGTCCTCGTACCAGTCGTGGTTGCCGGGTATCGCGTAGATCGGCGCGGGATAGTCCTGGTAGGGGCGGAAGAACTTGTCGTGGTAGTCGTCGGCGGTGCCGACGGGGTAGATCACGTCGCTCGTGACCACCGTGAAGTCGGTGTCCTGACTCGCCTTCAGAAAGCCCGGCACGACGGCGTACTGAGGGTCGTCGCCCTCGCCGGTGTCCCCCATGACCATGAAGGAGAAGACGTCGGGGACCGCACGCCGGATCACCTTGTCCGCGGGCGCCCCGGCCGCCTCCCGGCGGGCGACCCAGCGGCTGCGGGTGCGCCCCGTCGGATCGCCGAACCAGGACGCCAGCACGCCGTTGCGGGCGGCCCACAGGGTCCGTGGATCGAGCCACGAGACCTTTTCGACGTGGTCCGGCATCAGCTGCTTGTAGGCACCGGGCTCGGCCGAGCCCCAGCCGGCGCCCTGTGCGGTATCGCGTGAGGAGTCAGACACGCCTGCACCGTAACAACGCGCCGGTCAGCGGGGGTTGGCGGGGCCGGGTCCGCCCTGAGGGGACCGGCGTGGCGGTCAGGATGCCGACGGAGCGTCAGGTCAGGTTCAGGCCGCCGTCGAGCAGGATGACCTCGCCGGTCAGGTAGGTGCTGGCGAGCACCGACGCGACCAGGTCGGCCACGTCGGCGGGTTGGGCCGGGCGGCGCATGGGGGCGCGTTCGCGCCACAGTTCGTGTGCCTGCGTCCAGTCCTGTGTCATCGGCGTGTCCACCAGGCCCGGGGCGACCGCGTTCACCCGCACGTCCGGTGCGAGCGCGGCGGCGAGCAGCCGGGTCACGTGGTTCAGTGCCGCCTTGCTCGCCGCGTACGGCACCGACGAACCCTTGGGCCGTACCCCGGCGTGGCTGGTGATGTTCACGATGCTTCCGCCGCCGGGGGCCCTGCGCAGCGCCGGAAGTGCCGCGGTGCACAGGATCCAGGGCGCGACGAGGTTGACCTCCAGCAGCCGCCGCCAGTCCGCCGGTGTCGCGGCGGCCAGGTCGGCGTGCGGGATCGGCCAGCTGATGCCGGCGTTGTTCACCAGCACGTCCAGCCGCCCGTACCGGCCGAGCGCCGCCTCGACCAGCCCGCGCGTCTCGTCCTCCGCCTCCAGGTCGGCCTGTACATAGGCGCCGCCCAGCTCGGCCGCCAGGGCCTCACCGGCCCGGGTACTGCTGCGCGAGTGCACGACCACCCGCATGCCGTCGGCCGCCAGCCGCCGCGCCACGGCCTCCCCGATCCCCGACGTGGACCCGGTGACCAGGGCGACGGGCCGCTCGCTCTGTTCGCTGCTCATGATCGGCCATCCTGTCACGCGGTCTCTCGCAGTGGCGGAGTCCCCGGTTCCGTCCCCGCAGGTCAGCGACCGGCATAGGGAAAACCCTCGAATGGCCACGCGCGTGGCTGACATGTGCGGGTCAAGGCTGACATTCTTCCCCAGCACATCGCACCTCCTCGCTGTGCGCGGATCCCGCACAGCCCAGCTCGCCCGGGCAGCAGACCCGTCTGCCCGTCTGTCACCGGCCGCGACCCGGCGGCCGCAGCAGGAGGAGTACGAGTGAGACCCCACAGATCGGTTCCCCACAGAGCGCGCAGACGCGCCATGGTCGGCGCTGCCCTGATCTCCACCGCGGCCTTCCTCGCCGTCGGCGTCCAGGCCACGCCGGCGGCGGCCGGGCCCGCCGCCCCCCACCCGGGCCCGCTGCGCGCGGGCGGCCTGGAGGCCAGGCTCAGCCCCGCCCAGCACCAGGCGCTGATGAAGAGCGCCCGTCAGCAGACCGCCGCCACCGCCCGCACCCTCGGGCTGGGCGCGCAGGAGAAGCTGGTCGTCAAGGACGTCGTCAAGGACAACGACGGCACCGTGCACACCCGCTACGAGCGCACCTACGCGGGCCTGCCCGTCCTCGGCGGCGACCTCGTCGTGCACACCCCGCCCGCCTCGCTGGCCAAGGGGACGGTGACCACCACCTACAACAACAAGCAGAGGATCGAGGTCGCCTCCACCACCGCGGCCTTCACCAAGGCGGCCGCCGAGGCCAAGGCGCTGACGGCGGCCAGGGCCCTCGATGCAGAGAAGGCCACCGCCGACAGCGTCCGCAAGGTCGTCTGGGCCGGAAACGGCACCCCGAAGCTCGCCTGGGAGTCCGTGATCGGCGGCTTCCAGGACGACGGCACGCCCAGCCGGCTGCACGTCGTCACCGACGCCACCACCGGCAAGGAGCTGTACCGCTACCAGGCGGTCGAGACCGGCGTCGGCAACACCCGGTACAGCGGGCAGGTCACGCTGTCGACGACCCAGTCGGGCTCGACGTACACGCTGACCGACGGGACGCGCGGCGGCCACAAGACGTACAACCTGAACCACGGCAGCTCGGGCACCGGGACCCTGTTCTCGCAGACCAACGACACCTGGGGCGATGGGACCACGTCCAACGCGGCCACCGCGGGCGCCGACGCGGCCTACGGCGCGCAGGAGACCTGGGACTTCTACAAGAACACCTTCGGGCGCAGCGGCATCAAGAACGACGGCGAGGCCGCCTACTCCCGCGTCCACTACGGCAACTCGTACGTGAACGCCTTCTGGGACGACAGCTGCTTCTGCATGACCTACGGCGACGGCCAGAACAACGCCGACCCGCTGACCGCGCTGGACGTGGCCGGCCACGAGATGAGCCACGGCGTCACCGCCAACACCGCCGGGCTCGACTACACCGGAGAGTCCGGCGGGCTGAACGAGGCGACCTCCGACATCTTCGGCACGGGCGTGGAGTTCTACGCGAACAACAGCTCCGACCCCGGTGACTACCTCATCGGCGAGAAGATCAACATCAACGGCGACGGCACCCCGCTGCGGTACATGGACAAGCCGAGCAAGGACGGCGGGTCCGCGGACAGTTGGTACTCGGGCGTCGGCAGCCTGGACGTGCACTACTCCTCAGGCCCGGCGAACCACATGTTCTACCTGCTGTCCGAGGGCAGCGGCACCAAGGTCATCAACGGCGTGACCTACAACAGCCCGACCTCCGACGGCGTCGCCGTCACCGGCATCGGCCGGGCCGCCGCGCTCCAGATCTGGTACAAGGCGCTGACGACGTACATGACGTCGAGCACGAACTACGCCGCCGCCCGTACCGCCGCCCTGAACGCGGCCGCCGCCCTGTACGGCACCGACTCCACGCAGTACGCGGGCGTCGGCAACGCCTTCGCCGGCATCAACGTCGGCAGCCACATCACCCCGCCGAGCAGCGGCGTGACGGTCACCAGCCCGGGCAGCCAGACCTCGACCGTGGGAACGGCCGTGAGCCTCCAGGTCCAGGCGAGCAGCACCAACAGCGGCGCGCTGACCTACAGCGCCTCCGGCCTGCCCGCGGGCCTGTCGATCAACAGCTCGACCGGCCTGATCACCGGCACACCCACCACCGCGGGCACCTCCAGCGTCACGGTGACGGTGACCGACTCCACCGGCGCGAGCGGTACCGCGGCCTTCGGCTGGACGGTCAACCCCACGGGCGGGGGCGGCGGTTGCACCTCGGCCCAGCTGCTGGCCAACCCCGGCTTCGAGTCCGGCGGCACCGGCTGGACCGCGAGCAGCGGTGTGATCACCACCGACTCCGGCCAGGCCGCCCACGGCGGCTCGTACAAGGCGTGGCTGGACGGGTACGGCAGCTCGCACACCGACACCCTGTCCCAGTCGGTGACGATCCCCGCGGGCTGCAAGGCGACGCTGACCTTCTACCTGCACATCGACACCGCCGAGACCACCGGCAGCACGGCGTACGACAAGCTGACGGTGACCGCCGGTTCGAAGACGCTCGCGACGTACTCGAACCTCGACGCGGCCTCCGGCTACAGCCAGAAGTCCTTCGACCTGTCCTCGCTGGCGGGCTCGACGGCCACGCTGAAGTTCAACGGCGTGGAGGACGTCTCGCTCCAGACCAGCTTCGTCGTGGACGACACCGCCCTGACGACCGGCTGATCCGGCAACCGTAAGCCCGCACGGCCGCGGTCCCGCACCCGGGTGCGGGACCGCGGCCGTGCGGGGCCACCGTCAGCCCAGCGGGTCCAGCGTGAGATACGCCTGCTGTGGATCGCCGTCGTTCACCAGCGACTCCTGGTTGCCGACGTCGTCGAAGGCGAACGCGTAGGCCAGGCCGTCGGCCATCTGGCCGTGGACCGCGCGGGCGTACTGGTTGGTCACCGCGTCCTGGTAGAAGTCGCCGGGGGTGGTGTCCGGCTGGTTCGAACTCGTCAGCAGGGTCGAACGGTTGAAACCGGCGCACAGCGTGCGGGAGATGGGGCCGCGGACCTTGTCGTTCGGCGCGTCGAGCAGCTTGTGGCAGCCGAAGACGCTGTCCGCGTCAGGCTTCTGGAAGCTGGTGACGACCGTACCCGAGGCGTCCGTGAAGTTCATGACGTCCCCCGAGACCCGCCCGAAGTACTTGGTGTCCGGCTGGTCCGCGAACGGTGTCACGGTCAGCGTGCTGGTCGTGTACTTCTGCCAGACCCGGTTCACGTAGTCGTCCATCACGTTCGCCGGCAGGGCACCCGTCTCCACGCCGTACAGCGGGGACAGCGCACGCAGCACGGTGCCGTCGGAGCGGGTCTGGACCAGTCCGGACCAGCCGCCGGACTGCGCGCGCAGGGCGTTGAAGAAGCCCGTGTAGCCACCGGACTTGAGATGGCCGGTGGTGCTCACGCTGCCGTCGGCCCGCTTCACCCCGACCGCGTACGGCGCCGAGAACATGTCCACCTGGGTGCTGTTGAGCCACAGCCCCGCGTCGTTCAGCGTGTACTCGGACCAGTTGAAGAGGATGTCGCGGTTCGGGTCGGACGGGTTCTGCACGGCGGGCTGGACAAGGCCGCCGGTGGTGAGCCGGAAGTCCAGCTTCTGGCCGTAGGAGAAGTAGATCCGGCCGGAGAACTTCGGTATCCGGATGGTGGACGACTGGCCGGGTGCCGGGCCCGCGATCGACGCGTCCGGCGCGGGCGTCGGCGGGTTGCCGCCCGCGGGCCAGGCGTGGAAGGCGCCGTTCGCATCGGCCCAGCCCTGCGCTCCGGAGGAGAGCTGGGTGCCGAGGTCGTAGACGTAGACCGGTTCGGAGCGGCCCGAGTTGTTGGTGATCGTCAGCGCCAGGGTGTCCGGGACGGCGGCGCCGGCGCGGTCCGGGGCGCCGAGGGCGAGCACTCCGCCGACCAGGGCCGCCGCGGCCGCCAAGGGCAGCGCGGGGCGTGCGAGTTGATGCGGCACTCTCCATACCTCCGTGTGGGGTCGGGGTGGTACGGATAATGGTCCGTACCAGTTCTGAGAGCGCTCTCAGACTCGTGGTGCAACTGCGTGCGTGTCAATGCGTGGAACAAGACCGGCTCCCGGCACCCGCTGTGCGGCGGGTGCCGGGAGCCGGTCGGTGTCCGGTGGGTGAGCCGGTGTCAGAAGGTGCGCTCCAGCAGACCGAGCAGGGCGGTCCAGTGCCGCTCGGACGCCTCCTCGTCGTACGCGGTGGTGTCCTCCTGCGTGTAGCCGTGCTGGGCGCCCGGGTAGACCTCGCAGGTGTGCCGGACCCCGGCGTCGGTCAGGGCCTTCTCGAAGCGCTCGATCTGCTCCGGCGGTAGCGAGGGGTCGTTGTCGGCGTGCCCGAGGTACAGCTCCGCCTTGATGCGCGGGGCGCCCAGGTGCGGGCTGGCCGGGTCGTCGGTGGCGAGCGCCGCACCGTGGAACCCGGCCGCGGCCGCCACCCGGTCCGGATGCGCCGCGGCCGTCCACAGGGCGAGCCGGGCGCCCATGCAGTAGCCGGTGACCCCGACCGGTCCGTCGGCGACCAGCGGGCTGTCGGCCATCCAGCGCAGATAGGCCGCGGAGTCCCGCTCGATCATCTCCGGGTTCAGGGCGAACACGATCGGTCCGAGCTTCTCCCAGATGGTCGGATCGGCGGACGGGTCCTTGAAGTCGGGCAGTTCGACGACCGGGGCCCGGCCGATGCGATAGGTCACGTTGGGCACCAGCACCGTGTAGCCGGCGGCGGCCAGCCGGTCGGCCATCTTCTTCAGGTGCGGGCGCAGGCCGTAGGCGTCCTGGTAGAGCAGCACACCCGGGCGGGATGCCCCGTCCGCGGGGTGGACGAGGTAGGCGTCAGCGACGCCGTCCTCGGTCGGGATGTCGAGGTCGGTTCGCTGGAGTTCGGTCATGGTGAGCAAGCCTCCCTGGGGAATGGGGCGCCGGACGGCGTTCGCCCCCCGGCGCCGGCTACGGCCCATGCTGCCACGCAAGATCGGCGGCGCCGCACCGGGTGTGCCGTGCGGCCGCCTCGGTCACTCGAAGCGGCCGGTGTCCCCGGCGCCCCGCCGGACGATCTCCGCCTCGCCGCCGGAGAAGTCCACGACCGTCGTCGGCTCGGTGCCGCACTCGCCGGAGTCCACCACCGCGTCCACCATGTGGTCGAGCCGGTCCTTGATCTCCCAGCCCTGGGTCAGCGGCTCCTCCTCGTCCGGCAGCAGCAGCGTGCTGGACAGCAGCGGCTCGCCCAGCTCCGCCAGCAGCGCCTGGGTGACCACGTGGTCGGGGATGCGCACACCCACCGTCTTCTTCCTCGGGTGCATCAGCTTGCGCGGCACCTCGCGGGTGGCCGGGAGGATGAAGGTGTAGCTGCCGGGGGTGGACGCCTTCACGGCCCGGAAGACGTCGTTGTCCACCCGTACGAACTGGCCGAGCTGTGCGAAGTCCCGGCACATCAGGGTGAAGTGGTGCCGGTCGTCCAGATGGCGGATGGACCGGATCCGGTCCATGCCGTCCTTGCTGCCCAGTCGGCAGCCCAGCGCGTAACAGGAGTCGGTCGGGTATGCGATGAGCGCGTCGGAACGAACCGCGTCCGCGATCTGGGCGATGCTGCGGGGCTGCGGGTTGTCAGGGTGCACGTCGAAGTACTTCGCCACCCGTCGAGCTTATGCCGCCCCATGCGTCCCGCGCGCACCGGCCGGGGCCGGGTGAGATCCGTGCACCCGCCGTGCCTCGAAAGTCTTCCGAGGTCACGCGCGTACGTCCCGGATTCCGGGGCATCCGCTCTCTGAGGCGCGCAGGGCCACCCCCCCGGCCCCGGGCGCCGCGACTCCGCCGACGGCCTACCCCCCCCAGGCCGTCGGCGGAGTCATGTCCGCGCTGCCCGCGGGCAGGGGACGCGAACGGGCCCCTTCGGGTAACGTGCCGACTGCGTATGCGCAGGTCAACGCGGAGACCAGGAGGGGTGAAAGGACGTGGCCGGCCCACCGGACGACAGTGCGCCGCCTGTGCGGCCGTACGGCGGTGACGGTGCCTGGGCGCAGCAGCTGCTGGACCATCTGCGGCCCGCCGGCCGCGATCCCGGCCGCCTCGTCGCCTGGCTCGCCCGCAGCACCGGGTCGATCGTGTGCCTCCTGGACGCCCACGGCCGTCTGCTCGCCGGTGAGCGCCTGCCGCTCGACGCCGCCGTGGTCGCCGACGTCTGTGCCGGCCGGGTCGCCGCCGCGGCGCTGGAGGACGGCGTACGACACGTTCGCCTGGTCGGGATACGGCATCCCGGACCCGGCCCGGCGGCGGGCGCGGTGCTGGCGCTGGCCCGCCCGGCGCCCTTCGACCAGCACACCGCGGAGATCCTCAACCACACCGCAGGAGTGCTGGAACTGCTGCTCAGGGAGCGGGAGTTGGCCGACTCGGGGCGGCGGCTGCGGCGGGCCACGGCCGATCTGCGGCTGGCGATCCTGCAGCTGCTGATGGTGGAGGACACCGTCTCCGCCCGCCGCGTCGCCGCCGGGCTCTGGCCCGGACTGCTGGAGGAGGACACCGCCCGTGTCTACGTCGTCGAGACCACCGCCGCCGAACGGGACCGGCTCGCCGAGGCCTGCGCCGACGCCACCGCCGGCCGGGCGCTCGTCGTGCGCTGCCCCGCGATGGACGGGCACGTCATCGTCGTCGGCCCGTCGTCCGAGGTCGGGGAGCTGCTGCGGTCCCTCGTCACCGGCCGCCCCGGCACCTTCCTCGGCGGCAGCCCCCGCCAGCGCCTCGCGCTGACCGCCACCGCCTACGGCCAGGCCGTCACCGCCCTCGCCGTCGCCCACTTCCGGCCCGAACGGTCCGCGGTCTACGCCGCCCGCACCCGTCCCGCCCAGCTCATGGACCCGGCCGGACTGCGCGCCTGGGCCGGCGCGGCGCTCCGCCCGCTGGACGCGCTGCCGCACCACGTGCGCGCCGAACTCCTCGCCACCACCGGGCTGGGCCTGGAGTTCACCGCCGTCAGCGCGGCCAAGGTGCTCGGCGTCAGCCGGAACACCGTCCGCGCCCGGATGGACCGGGTCGCCGGGCTGCTCGGCGCCGACTTCTCCCGGCTGGCCGTCCGCGCCGTCGCCCATGTCGCGCTCAACACCGAGGCGGCGCACGGCCCGTACGATCCCGGCGGCGCCGCGGCCCGCCCGGCGGACCGGGGCGGGCTCGCGGACCTGTTCGGCACGCGCGCACTGCGCGCCTGGGCCGAGGGCCTCCTCGGCCGGCTCGACGCGGACGGCCGGGACCTGCGCGGCACCCTGCGCGCCTGGATCGCCGCGGACGCGCACGCCGAACGCGCGGCCCGGTCGCTCGGCGTCCACGCCCAGACCGTACGCGAGCACGTCCGCTCGGCCGAGCCGGTCCTGGAGCGCCGGTTGACGGCCGGCGGCACCGATCTGTACGAGACCGTCCTCGCTCACCTGGTCGCCGGTGAACTACCCGTACCCGAACTCGGCACGACGAACCGGGACCAACCGGACTCACCTGTGCATGGGTGAGTGCCGGGCGGGCCCCGCCGGGCACCGGTGCACTACCCGGGACCGCCTCCCGTACGTAAGTTCAGTGTTGCGCGGGGCACGACCGGAACGGGGGACCGGTCGGGGCCCCGCGACGTCGTCCGGTCAACCGGTGGGTGTGCGCGGCAGGTTGTAGACGTGCGCGACTGCCCCGGCGTCCAGATGCCGACGGTGGCGCCGGGGATGTCCGCCGTGTGCATCGCCTGCTGCACGGCGGTGTCGAGCCGGCGGGCCACGGCGGGTGTGAGGTCACGGACCTCCGGTCCCGAGGGCGTGGGGCTGGGCGAGTCGGCGGCGGGCACGGCGGCCGGTGCCGCCCCAACGGGTCCCGCGGCGAGCGGTGCGATCAGCCTCCCCACCGTGACGGCGACCGCCGCTCCCCTCAGCAGGCGTGCGGACGATTGCGACATGGGCTGGCTCCGAGCACGTGGGAGCGGAACGTGCGGTGAGGGGGAGAGGCCCGGCCCGGACCTTCCCAGCGTAGGAGAGCCCGACCGCACCGCCCGTTGAGCCGGACGGGTGCCGGCGGGATGCTTGTACGACGGGTACGGTGCCTCGTTCGAGCGACGAGCTCACCCGACCCGGTGAGCCGGGGCGGCCGGGCGTACCGACGGCGGCTCCGGCGCGTTGCCCCGGCATGGACCGCTTGGACGGCTCGGACCGCTTGAACCCGGCGTACCGCCTGGACCGGATGGACCGGCTGGAGCAGCTGCGCCGGGCGGACCGGCTGGAGCCGACGCGCCGGATGGACCGGTCCGAGCAGCCGGACCGGGCCCGGGAGCCGATCTACGCCCGGCTCGTCGCGGAGTGGCGGGCGCACGGGCGGGCCGTGCCCGCGGAACCGGACGTGCTCTTCGCCGTCGTGCGCGGATTCGCCCCGCGGGCGCGGCCCGCGGCCGAGCGGACCTGACCGGTCACTGCTCGGCCGGCGGAGCGAGCACCGCGAGTGTGCCGTTGGCCTGCCGCAGCGCCTCTTCGAGGGCGCCGGGCGCGTGCAGGGTGCCGGTGCCGTCGGGCGGGACGAGCCACTCCAGGAAGCGCGCGGGCCGGTACGGCGGCGGTACGGCGACCCAGGCCCCCTTGGTCGCGTACCGCAGTCCCGCGCCCACCCAGCCGCCGGACGGGTCCGGCGGCAGGAAGAACCCCACCCGGCCCGCCGCCGTGTCGACCAGCGTCGGGCCCGGCGCGGCCGCCCCGGGCCGCCACAGCAGGTCCAGGGCGAGCAGGCCGAGCTGGTCGGGAACGCTCAGTACGTCCCAGAAGCGGCCGACCTCCAGCAGTGCGATGCCCTCCCCGTGATCCCACTCCCATTTGCAGGAGCGGGGGTCCGCCGCCGCAGCGGCCAGCCACTCCACGCCCCGCGTCCACATCGTGTTCGTCATGCACTGCTCCGGATGTCCTCGCCCGCCTGCCTCGGTGCAGGGGACGGCCATGGCCGGGTACGCCGTACGTCATGCGCCCGCACAGCAACCCGGCATATGCATGCTCGTAGATATTTCTACCTGGCGGAAGGGGTGGCGCGGCATGGCGTTTGAGCTGGTTCGTTCGAACTCGGGCCGCAGGTTCGGCAGTTGGGGAAAGAGGTGAGGGGAGGTGTCACCCTTTCGAGGGCGGACCCCCGTGGGGAGCGGGCCGACCGGGTGGCGGGTCGGGGGCCAGCACCAGCATGGTGACATCGTCCCGGACCTCGTAGCTCAGCCGGGCGAGGTCCTGCCACACCAGTTCCGGCAGCTCGGCGGAGGCCGAGCCGGACAGGGCGGCGAGCCTGGCCGGCAGCGGATAGAAGCCGCCACCGCCGTCCCGTGCCCGCGCCTCCCACACCCCGTCGGAGGCCAGGAACAGCCGGTCGCCCGGGCCGAGCCCCACGGTGACCTCCTTCGGCGGTTCCACGCCGACCAGCGCCAGCCCCAGCGGCGGCCCCGGCGCGACGGTCACCTCCAGGGCGCGCTCCCCGTCCAGCAGCACGGGCGCCGGATGACCGCAGGCCACCACGCGCACCGCACGCCCGTCGGCGGAGAACTCCAGCAGCACCCCGGTGGCGAACAGCTCCCCGTTCGGCACGCCGGCCGCGTCCACCGCCAGCCTGCGGTCCATCCGCGCCGCCACGGACTCCAGGTCCGGCTGGTCCAGCACCGCCTCCCGGAAGGCGCCGAGCAGCGACACCACGGTCGCGACGGCCGACAGTCCGTGCCCCCGCACGTCCCCCATCACCGCGCGCACCCCGTACGGCCCGGCGCGCACGTCGAAGAAGTCGCCGCCCACCAGGGTCCCGTTCTGCGCGGCCCGGTAGAAGCCCGTGCACCCGACGCTCCCGACCCGCTTCGGCAGCGGCGGCATCACGGCGCGCTGCACCGCCTCGCCGATCTCCCGCTCCTCGTCCAGCTGGGCGTCGCGGTGACTGCGCACGTACGACACGAACACGCTCAGCGCGGCCACGAACACGATGGTGAGCAGATCGGTGTTGCCCGGTCGGTTCAGATGGGTGGCCGGGACGTTCAGCGCCACGACCACGCCGACGCCGAGCACGCCGGTGGCCAGCGGGCCGTACGACAGGACGGACAGCGGCGGAATGGCACCGAGCAGAAAGCCCAGGTCGCGGGCGTGGGGGGTGACCAGTGTCGCCGCGCTGACCGCCACGAGCAGCACGACGGGCAGCACCCTCACCCACCACGGCGGCGGCGCCCCACGCAACCAGCCGCGACTCTCCCGGTCCCCGCGCGGCACCCAGTCGCGCACCGATCTCACATCCCCAAGCTACGCCGCGCCCCCGGCCCGGGCCTCCTGCCGGGGTCACTCCTCGCCGTAGGACAGGCGGGCCTGTGCGGCCGAGAGGATTTCGGTGACACGGAGGCCGAAGGACGCGTCGCAGGCGTGGGGGCGTCCGGTGCGGACGGCGGTCAGCAGGGCGTCGGCGGCCCGCGCGAGGGCGGGGACCGCGCCCTCCGAGCTGCCGGGCAGCTGGGTCGTGCCCGCCTCGCCCCGCAGTTCCACGTCGGCCCCGGCCGCCGCCGGCGGGGCCGTCAGGCTCAGGGTCAGGGTGCTGGAGGCGCCGGTGGCATGGTCGAGGACCAGGTGCACGGTGTCCGCCGGACCGTGTGCCGCCGCCGACACCTGCCGTACGTCGCCGAGCACGGGGAGCAGGACGGACAGCGCGTGCGGGCCCACGTCCCACAGAGCTCCCTTCTCGCGCCGCCACGGTGACGCCGCGAACGGGCTGTCGGACGTGAACACCGCCCCCAGCCACTGCGCCCGCGCCGTGAACCAGCCCGCCACGGCCGCCTGCTCATCGACCCAGGCCTCCGGCTCCTTCTGGAAGCGCGCGGTGAAGAACACCACGGACGCCACCCCGGCCCGCTCCGCCGCCGCCACGACGGCCCGGCCCTCGGCGGCCGACACCGCGAGCGGCTTGTCCAGCAGCAGATGACGACCCGCTCGCGCCGCCCGCACCGCCAACTCGGCCTGTACGGACGGCGGCAGGGCCACCGCCACCGCGTCCACGTCGGCCAGCAGCGCGTCCACGTCGTCGTACGCCGGGACGTCGTACTGCCCCGCCAGCTCCCTGGCCGCCTCCGGCCGGCGCCCCCACACCCCCGCGAACCGGAGGGCGGTGTGTCCGGCGAGCGCGGGGGCGTAGGCCGCCCGGGCCCACGGGCCCGTCCCCAGCAGTCCGATGCGCATGCAGCGTTCCTTTCTCCGAGCCGATGCTCCCCGCACCCTCAAGATGCTGCGCTCCGGCCGCCCTCCGCACACCTGCGGCCCGAACCGCCTTCCCACGCGAGCCAGTTGGCGATCGTCGCGGCGATGGGCTGGCCTGTGTCCATCTCGACGAACCCGAACTGACCCGACTGGTTGCACTCCAGGAACCACCAGATCCCGTCCGCGTCCTCGGCGAAGTCGAACGCGCCGTATGCCAGTTGCGCGCCCTTCATGTACCGCCGTACGCCCTCCGCGACGCTCGCGGGCACGTCCACGGGCAGCCAGGGGGAGACCGACGGGGCGAAGCGGACGTCCACGTCGTCCGGACGGGCGTCGGGGGCGGTGGGTTTGCGCGCGGCCAGCAGGGTGTCGCCGACGACGGTGAGCCGGATGTCGGCCCGCTTGGCGATCCGCCGCTGGAGCAGCGTCGGGCCGAAGGCGACCGCCGAGAAGTCCGTGTCCGGCGCGACCCGGCTGGTCGGCACCGCGCGCGGCGGCTCCTGGGGATGCGCCCCGGAGACCGGCTTGACCACCAGATCCGGGAAACGCTCCGCGAACTCCCGCGCGGCCTGCGGGAACGTCGTGATGAGCGTGGCCGGGACGGGCAGGCCGCCGCGCTGGGCGAGATGCAGCTGCCACGGCTTGTACCGGGCACGCCGGGCCGCGTCCGGATGGTTCATCCAGCGCGTCTCGCCGCACCGCAGCATGCCGTACAGCGCCTGCGTGGACTCCTCCGTCAGCCAGGCCGACGGGTGCGCGGCGCGGGCCGCCGCGGCACCGGGCCTGCGCACCCAGACGGAGCGCAGGCCGTTCATGCTCACCAGGCGCCCGCCGACCGACAGATGTCCGTCGTAGGCGCCCTGCACGTACTCGCCCGACAGCGCCACCCCGTTGGTCAGATCGGCGGGATCGAGCCGGACGACGGGCACGCCGGCCTCGCCCAGCCGGAGGACCACCATGTCCGCCGTCACGTCCTCTTCACTGGTCAGGATGAGTACGGTCATGTTCTGGGGTCCGCGGTTCAGTCGTCGAAGTGCGTCTTGGAGCCCGCGGTGGACGTCGTGGTCCCCAGGGCCCTGAGCGTGGCGTGGTCGGTGGCGGCGGCGCGCCCGTCCGGGAGGACGTTCAATTGCAGTCCGGAGTCGTACGCATACGGAGTGGTGACGTCCAACTGCACAGCGGGCCGCGCGTAGTTGAGCGTGAACGGTTGCATGGTCTCTCCCTGGTTCGGCTTTTCACGTCCTTATACGAATCGAACGAGTGAATGGTTTCCTTACGCTGCGTAATCGCAGGTCGGAGCGGGTCCCGCGAGAGCGCCCCACAAGAAACCGACACATCGCCGGCCCGTTGTGAGGGCCGGATAGCATGCCCTCATGGCACATGACGCCGACGATGTCCACGACGTTCACACCGCGGCCGACGGCGCCCCCGCGCACCGCGCGGCCCAGGACGCTGCGCCGCTGGGCCGGTTGCTCACAGCGACGGCCTGCGTCATCAGCGCCTGACGACCCGGCTCGATGAGATCCGCCAGGGCGTCAGGAAGAAGGCGTCCGGTGGAAAGCGGGCGTCAGGTAGAAAGACGGATGTGGAAATGACGGACCAGCCCGACGAGCTGTTCTCGGCGGTGGACTCGCTGCTCGCCGCCGTGGACGACGGCACCGTGCTGCCCACCCCGGCGGAGCGGACACGTCTGCGCGAGGCGGCAGGCCTGACCGAGGCCGCGGTCGCGCAGGCCCTCGGCGTCCGCGTGCCCAGCATCCAGGCCTGGGAGGCGGGCCGCGCCGAGCCGAAGGGCGACCGCCTGGACGCCTACCGGCGGCTCCTCGACGGCCTGACCCGGCGCTACCCGGCCCCGGCGACCGCGGCGCTCGCGCCGCCGCCCGGCTCGTCCGTTCCGGATGCCCCGTCGCCCCGGCCCGCGGTTCCGGCCACCGAGTCCGCCCCGCCGCCCGCGCCCACCACCCCGCCGACCCCGGTGGCGTCCTCCGATCCGGCCACCGGGGCTGGGCATCCGGCCGTTCCGGCCGCTGTCGCCGGTCGACCGTCCGTCCCGGCGGATCCGCGTCCGGTCGCCCCGCCCGCGGGGCGACTCCGTGTGCGCCGCTCCCGCTCCGGGGGACACGCATCGGCCGACCCCTGGACTCCACGGTCCGCAGGACGTCCTTCCCGGACCGGCGGCCGACTCCGGCGCGCCCGGACCGGCCCCGCGCGCCGCGGCCCGGCGCCCCGCTGCCCGAAAGCCCGTGCCCAGGAAGGCCGCCCCCGGCACGTCCCGCACGCCCGCCTCCGCCCCCGGCACCGTCGACCCCCGCTTCGCGCACGGCCCCCTCGCCGTGCTGGACGCCGATGACGACGGCCGGGTGAGCGCGTACTGCGTCGGCGGGCTCGTGCTCGACGTGCCCGCGGCCTCACTGCCCGATCTGGTGGAGTGGACGCTCACCGGGGCGCGGCTCGGCCAGCCCCGGCTGCACCGGTCAGGGAAGGACGCCGATCCGCTCGTCGTCCTCACCGAGTCGGCGTGCGTGCGCTACGGACTGCCGCCGAAGCTGAGTGACGAGGAGCGGCTCGCCGGCCGGATCCCCGACACGCACAAGGCGGTCCGGCAGCTGCTCAAGGCCGACTGGCTGCTCACCCGGCGCGGATTCGGCCCCTGGGCCTGGGTCTACCGCCCCGCCGAGGGCAGCCGGGGCCACACGTCCACTTCTGCCTGCCGTCCTGGCACGCGCTGGGCAGCCGCTACTGGGGCGGCGCGGCCGACCTGCCCCCAGCGGAGCTCGCCCACGTCCTCGGCACGTACGCCACGCGCGTGCTCAGCCCGTGCGGTTCCACGGCCGCGACGGGCCTGGAGCTGATGACCGCCCTGCACCCGCCGACCCGCGCGGTGCGCGACGCGGCCGGTACATGGGTGTCCGCCCCGAACCCGGGCGCCCTGACCGAGGCCGTCGACTGCGCGCCCTGCGAGGCCCCGGACGGGCACCCGCTCCTGGCTCACCTGCCCCGCTTCCACGAGCGGACCCCGGCCGAGATGCTCCGGGAGGAGGCCTACGACTGGGCCCGGCCGCTGACCGACGAGGAGTGCATGCGGCCGTACCTCGTCGGCATCGACGTCAACATGGCGTTCGCCGCGGCGGCCAACCGTACCGTCGTCGGCCTCGGCGCCCCGGCGCACGTGCACAACCCGGAGTTCGACCCGGCGCTGCCCGGCTCCTGGCTGGTCGACCTCTCCCACGTACGGCTCGACGAACGCCTGCCGAACCCCTTCACCCCGGACGGCGAGCCGCCCGAGGGGCCCGCCTGGTACGCGACGCCGACCGTGGCGTACGCCCTCGAACTCGGTTACGAGGTCGCGCCGTTGGAGGCGTACGTCCGTCCCGAGCACGGCCCGTACCTGGACGCCTGGTACACCAGGCTGCGCGACGCGTACGTCGCCACGATGGCCGACCTCGGCGTCACCACCGGCATGGCGCCCGAGGAGTACCTCGCCGCGATGGAGCGGCACAAGGGCCGTGACCCGCGGCTCGCCCTCGTGCTCTCGGCGATCAAGGCCACGGTCAAGGGCGGCATCGGCAAGCTGCGCGAGCGTGGCCGTTCCGGGTGGCGGCCGGGGGGAGCGGCGGCTGGCGCTGGACCGGCCGACCTGGCGTCCGGACATCCGCGCCGCGGTCATCTCCAAGGCCCGGGTCAACATGCACCGCAAGATGCTGGCCACCGCGCGCGCCACCGGCCAGTACCCGGTCGCGGTCCTCTCCGACTGCGCGGTCTACGCCTCCACCGGCCCGACCCCGCTCGACTTCCTGCCCTACCGGGACGGCAAGCCGCTGCCCGGCGGGTTCCGGGTCGGGGTGAGCCCGGGCATGGTGAAGCACGAGGGCACCCGGAGCGTGCTGTGGGCGGAGGGCCTGCGCGAGGAGTACGGCGACGGGCTGAACCTCGCCCGCTACATCAAGTCCGGCGAGATCACCGCCCCGGACGCGGGGGAGTAGCGCCGGCCCCGTCTCACCGCCTCACGGCGCTCACCGCGCGAGCGCGCTCCGTGCCACCGCCAGGGCCTGTTCCGCGTAACCGCGCCCGAACAGCACGGTGTGCACCAGCAGCGGGAACAGCTGGTGCACGCCCGCCCGTTCACGCCAGCCGTCGGCGAGCGGTGCCGTCCCGTCGTACCCGGCGAGCACCCGGTCCAGGTGCGGACAGCCGAACAGCGCGAGCATCGCCAGGTCGGTCTCCCGGTGTCCGCCGTGCGCGGCCGGGTCGATGAGCCGGACCTCGCCGTCGGAGCCCCACAGCACGTTGCCGTTCCACAGGTCGCCGTGCAGCCGGGCGGGCGGTTCGGCGGGGCCGGCCAGCTCCGGCAGCCGCGCGCAGACCCGCTCGAACACGGCCGCCTCGCCCGGCCGGAGCGTTCCGCGGTCGACCGCGCCGCGCACGTACGGCAGCACACGGTGTTCGGCGTACCAGCGGGGCCAGTCGGTGCCGGGCGTGTTGCGCATGGGGGCGAGGCCGATGAACGCGTCCTCGGGGCCGTCGGGCGGCGGCGCGCCGAAATCCGCAGCACCCGCGGCATGCAGGGCCGCCAGGCCCTGGCCGAAACGCAGCGCCGCGTCGGGGTCCGGATGCCCGGTGTGCACCCGCTCCGTGACCATCCAGCGCTCGTCGTGCCCGAGCACCGCCGGCACCCGGACCGTGCCCGTCGCGGCCAGCCAGCGCAGCCCTGCCACCTCGGCCCGTACGGCCCCGGGCGCGTCGCCGCGCTTGACCATCACCCGGGTGCCGCCGTCCAGCGTGACCTCGGCGGGTGAGCCGGACCCCGCCCGCGCGCCGGTGACCGGGCGACCGGTGAGCCGGGACGCCGCCCGGCCCGGATCCTCGTGAGCCTCGTCGCGGGTGACCACGGCCCCAGAGTACGGCGTTCAACAGTTGCACGGGACATGGAACTTCGAGCATTGATACGACGGTTTCCAGCCAAAACCAGGTAGTAACTGCACGTACTGATTCCGTACGACTAGCGTGAGGGCGCCGCGCAGCCACACCGGGGGCACCGGGCTCCGCAGGGACTAGCGCGCGGCGGAGGATTCCCTCTGTGACCACAGCATCCGTGCTGCTGGCCGACCTCTTCGAAGTCCAGCCGTACACCTCCCACTGTGAGGTCATCCTGGGCGAGGGCGCGCACGCGGTGATCGGTGTCTCCCCGGGCAACAGCTACTTCTCGGCCCGCCGCCTGCACGCCCTCGCCCGCTGGGGGCTGGACCACTTCGACCGGGTCGACTTCGTCTACACCGACCTGTACGTCGCCGAGATGTACGAGGCGTCGGGCTATCCGCCGGACGAGGCCCGGCGCAAGGCGGTGAAGAACCTGCGCGGTGTGCGCGCCAAGGTGCGGGACGCGGTGAACGGGGCGGACCCGGACGGCGCGCGGCTGGACTGGCACCCGATGTCGGAGTTCCGTACCAACCCCGCCTATCAGGAGATCCACCGGCAGCTGGCGGCGCGGCTGAGCGCCGACGGCGCTTTCCGGGCCGTCTGCGACGCCCTGGTGAATCGTTTCCTCACCGCGCGCGGCGAGGAGCCGACCGAGCGGCTGCGAGCCGTGTGCCTGGAGTACGTGTGCGCCGAGGCCCCGCTGTTCCTGGACACCCCCGCGATCCTCAAGGTGCCCTCCTCGCTCAACTGCTATCACCAACTGCTGCCGATGGCCGAGCTGTTGTACTCCCGCGGCGCCGGTCTGCGCGCCTCCCGCAACCAGGGCCACGCCGTCGTCACCCCCGTCGCCGTCGAAGGAACCGCCGCATGACCACCGCCACCGGCACCCGCGCCGGCCACCCGCCCCTGCTCGACTTCCCGTTCTCCTGGAACGGCACCCAGGTCCCCGCCGAGGTCGAGGACATACGCGCCGCCACCCCCGTACGGCGCGTGCGGACCATCGCCGGTGACGAGGCCTGGCTCGTTTCGTCGTACGAACTGTGCGCGCAGGTGCTGAAGGACGACCGGTTCTCCCTGAAGGACACCTCGGCCCCCGGAGTGCCCCGGCAGTACGCGCTCACGATCCCGCCCGAGGTCGTGAACAACATGGGCAACATCACCGGCGCCGGACTGCGCCGCGCCGTGCTGAAGGCGCTCAACCCGAAGTCGCCGGGCCTGCTGGAATGGCTGCGCGAGGAGGCGCACCGGCTGGTGGACCGGCTGCTGGCCGACAGCCCCACGGCCGACCTGCGGGGCGCGTTCTGCGAGCCGTACTCGGCGGGCATGCACTGCCGCATCCTCGGCATCCCGCAGACCGAGGCCCCGGCCTTCGCGCGCAGCCTCGACATCGCCTTCATGAACGCGCCCTGCCCGGTCACCGGTGCGCGGATCAACTGGGACCGGGACATCGCCCGGATGACGGCCCTCCTCGACGATCCGGCGACGCACGCGGCGACGGGCCTGATGGGCGAACTGGCCGCCCTGCGCGACGACCCCGACTACGCGCACCTCACCGACGAGATGCTGGCCACGGTCGGCGTCACCCTGTTCGGCGCCGGTGTCATCTCCACCTCCGGCTTTCTCACGATGGCCCTGGTCCACCTGCTCACCCACCCCATCGCCCGCGACCTCCTGCGGGAGCGCCCGGACCTGATCGGCCCCGGCGTCGAGGAACTGCTGCGGGTCAACCTCTCCATCGGCGACGCCCTGCCGCGCCTCGCCCTGGCCGACGTCCGGCTCGGCGACGTCCGTGTCCGCGCGGGCGAACTGGTCCTGGTGCTGGTCGAGGGCGCCAACCTGGATCCCGGCAAGTTCCCCGACCCGCACCGCTTCGACATCCACCGCGACAACGCCGCCGACCACCTCTCCTTCGGCGGCGGCGCCCACTACTGCCCGGCGACCGCGCTCGGCCGCGCCCACGCCCGTATCGCCCTGGAGGTCCTGCTCGCCCGCCTGCCCCGCCTCGCCCTCGCCGTCCCGCCCGGCCAACTGGTCTGGCGCACGGGCTTCATGAAACGGATCCCCGAACGCCTGCCGGTCACCTGGTAGCAGGTGCCGCCCGTCCGCCCGCGCGGAGCTTCCGCCCCGGGGGCCCGGGCGGGCGGCATTTTCATCAGCGGACGCCGGGCTACGCCTTCCGGGGCAGGCCCACCGGGTTGCCCGGCGGCAGCAGGCCCGAGGTCATGACGGCGTCGGCCAGGGGGTCCAGCAGCGCGGCGAGGCGGGCGCTGCGGTCGGGGCCGAGCGCCGTCCAGGGCCCCTCGGCGGCCGTGTCGGTGAGTGCTTCGACCTCCGTGCGCAACGCCGCACCGGCCGGGGTGAGCGACCCGCCCGCCGCGAGCAGACCCCGCTCGCGCAGCCGGGCCCCGGCCGCCTCCCAGTCCGCCCGCTCCCACTTGCGCGTCTCGCGCAGGAACTCCCCGTCCGACTCACCGTCCGCGGCCTTGAGCACCATCGCCTCGACCGGGCCGAGCCCCTGACTCACCAGCACCGCGACATGCGAGTCGCCACGGTGTTCGCGCAGCGTCGTCAGGCCCTGCCACAGCCGCGCGGCCGGGCGCCCGGGGCGCTCCAGCGCCTGGTTGGCGGCGGCCAGCACCCGGCCCGTGGTGTCCGCCGCCGCGGCGGCCTCCCACGCCAGGTCGGCCGCCTCGGCGAACTCGGCGGAGCCGACGGTGTCCGCGCCGAACAGAGCGGTCATCGCCGCGTCCAGGGCGTCCAGACGGGTGGCCAGCACCTCGGCCGGGGCCGCGTACCCCCAGGCGTCCGGCAGGGCCCGGGCGACTCGCGCGGGGTGGAAGACGTAGAAGCAACTCGTCACCACGGACGGGGACACGGCGCCGAGCGGCGCGGCGCGCAGCGCGAAGTACCCCATCCAGTAGCCCCGCAGTCCGAGTGCGTCCGCCGCCCTGTGCACCTCCGGCGCGAAGTACACGAGATCGTGCACCGGCTCGTACCGCTCCCACAGGGCCCGCGCCATCCCGTCCGCCACTGAAGCCTCCTGC
This sequence comes from Streptomyces sp. MUSC 14, assembly GCF_001866675.1. Lineage (NCBI taxonomy): Bacteria > Bacillati > Actinomycetota > Actinomycetes > Kitasatosporales > Streptomycetaceae > Streptomyces > Streptomyces sp. MUSC 14. Next base: position 120,012 of record NZ_MLYN01000055.1, on the reverse strand, counting down.
CGCCTCGGCATGCTGTACCTGTCACATCTGCCTGTGGGCACCAGCCTGCGTTATGACGCTGGTCATAACAAGAGGTTCGGGAGAGTTCAGGAAAGTTCGGGAGCGGAGAAGCGCCGCGCGGTGGTGGCGCCACGCCGACGTGTTCCCCCGGACGGCCGCTCGAAGAGGGTGATCACTGGGTCAGACGGGTGGCTCGATGACTCCATTGGGCGGCTCAGATGGTGCGAGTCCTGGCCCTCGCTGACGGTGGTTCATGTCGAGGCCGGGTCCATTCAGCTGATGAGGTATCCGCTGCCTGGCCGCGACGGAAGGACATCGCTATGCGTTCTGCCCGCAGGCTTCTGGCCACGGCGGCCGTCACGGCCGCCCTCGCCTTCGCCACGCCCGGCGCCGCGCTCGCGGTCGCCCACCTGGGCGACGACGGTGGCCGCGACGACTCCTCCTACAGCCGCGACAACGGTCGCGGCGACGACCGGGGCCGTGACAGCGGCCACGACAGCGGCCGCAACAACGGCCGAGGCAACGACAACGGCCGTGACAATGACAATGATCGCGGAGGCGACCGTGGCAACGGTCGCGGACACGGCGATCTGCACGGTGGAATTCACACAGGTGGCGGAGCACTCGCCCTGGTGCGCGGTGACAGCCACGGCGGAGACCGGGACCGTGGCGGCGACGACGACCACGGCCGGGGCGGTGACGACCGCGGACGTGGCGGCGACCGCGGCGGCGACAACGAGAGGGGTCGTGGCGAGCCGCGTGGTGGCATGCACACCGGTGGTGGTGCGCTGGCCATGGTGACCGGTGACGGCCAGGGCGGGGACCGTGGCCGTGGCGGCGACGACGGTGGCGACCGCGGACGTGGCGGCAACGACCGAGGTGGCGACAGCGACCGCGGCCGTGGCGACGACCGTGGCGGCAACGACCGTGGCGGCGACAACGACCGGGGTCATGGCGACGACCGGGGCCGTGGCGAACCGCACGGTGGCATGCACACCGGCGGTGGCGCGCTCGCCATGCTGACCGCTGACGACCAGGGCGGGGACCGTGGCGGCGACGACGGTGGCGGCAGCGACCGAAGTGGCAGCGACCGAAGTGGCAGCGACCGTGGTGGCAGCGACCGTGGTGGCAGTGACCGTGGTGGCAGTGACCGTGGTGGCAGTGACCGTGGTGGCAGTGACCGTGGTGGTAGCGACCGTGGTGGCAGCGACCGAGGCGGTAGCGACCGAGGTGGCGACAGCGACCGGGGCCGGGGCGGCAACGACCGGGGTGGCGACGGCGACCGGGGTCGTGACGAGCCGCATGGCGGCATGCACACCGGTGGTGGCGCGCTCGCCGATTCGGGCGTGACCGCGGGCGGCCTGGCCGTACTCGCCCTGGGCGCGGGCGCCATGTACGTGGTGCGTCGCCGGAAGGCCGGTCAGGGGTCCTGACCCGGCGGCTCGTTTCCTGAGGCAGCGGCCGCCGCCGACGTGTCCCTCGCGTCGGCGGCCCGCCGCCCGGGGACGTCCTCCGCGTCCCCTCCATGAGCGCCGGGCCTCGGCACCGGCGCCCTTGTTCTGATCCCTGTGCTGCCGTATCCGAGCGAGGTGGTGTCCGATGGCAGCAAATCCCTCCTCCCCGTCACATACGAACGGGCGGGGTTCCGGTCGCGGTGGACGGCTGACACTGTGGTTGGTGGCGATCGTCCTCCTCTTCACCAGCGTGTTCGGCGGCCATCACAAGACCGGTGACTCCTCGCAGACTTCCCGGTCCTCCGGTGCGGGCGCCTCCTCGACCACCGACCGAGGTGGCTACTCGACCACCGACCGCGGCTCTTCCTCGACCAGCGATCGCGGTGCCTCCCCGGCCACCGGCCAGGACACCCCCGCGACCGGCGATCCGCAGCGGTCCCGTGCGCAGCAGACCGGTCCGTCACTGCCCCGGTCCGCACCGACCCGCCTGATCATCCCGAAGATCGACGTCGACGCCCCCTTCACCACCCTGTCCCTCGGTGCCGACCGCAAGCTCCAGCCGCCACCGGCCGACGACACCAATCTGGTCGGCTGGTACTCCAAGGGTGTCGCGCCCGGCGAGCGGGGTGCCGCGATCATCGCCGGGCACCTCGACACCACGACCTCCCCTGCCGTCTTCGCCAATCTCGATGATCTGGCGCCCGGTGACGAGTTCACCGTGGAGCGCGCCGACGGACAGGACGCGGACTTCGTCGTGGACGACGCCAAGACCTTCGCCAAGGACGAGTTCCCCAGCAAGCGCGTGTACGGCGAGGTGCCGCGCGCCGAGGTCCGGCTCATCACCTGCACCGGGCCGTACGACCACGCGGCGAAGGACTACACCGACAACCTGGTGGTCTTCGCCCACCTGGTGTGACAGGTCCGCCACGGGAAGCCCGTACGGCCAGACGGCGCGGTCAGGCGGTGCCGTCCCCGAAGGGGCCGCCCGTGGTGAACGCCCGCGCCGCGAAGCGCTCGCCGATCCGGCGGTGCGCGGCGGCGTCCGGGTGCAGGTCGTCGGGGAGCGGGAGTTCGCCGGAGTCGGCCTCGCCGTACAGGTCACGGCCGTCCAGGTAGTGCAGGTTCCGGTCCTCGGCCGCGCGCTCGCGCACGATCCGGTCCAGCTCCGCACGGATGACGTTCAGCGTGAGCTTGCCACTCGCCGTCTCCGCCGGGTCCCCGACGGCCCGGAACCGCAGCCGGCCCTCGCTCACGGCGGAGAAGTCCGGGGCGCTGGGACCCGGCGTGTCCTCGTGCATCGGGCACAGGATGGGCGAGACGACGAGCAGCGGCGCGTCCGGGTGGCCCTCGCGGACGGTGTCGAGGAAGCCGTGCACGGCCGGGCCGAACGCGCGCAGCCGCATCAGGTCGGCGTTCACCACGTTGATGCCGAGCTTGACGCTGATCAGGTCGGCGGGGGTGTCGCGCAGCGTGCGCGCGGTGAACGGGTCGAGCAGGGCGCTGCCGCTCAGCCCCAGGTTGATCAGCTCGACCCCGCCCAGGGCCGCGGCGAGCGCCGGCCAGGTGGTCGTGGGGCTCGCGGCGTCGGAGCCGTGGCTGATCGAACTGCCGTGGTGCAGCCACACCGCGCGGCCCCGGTCCGGCACCGGCTCGACGGACGCGTCGGCCCGCAGCGCGACGAGCTCGGTCGTCTCGTTGTGCGGCAGCCAGATCTCGACGTCCTTGACCGTGTCGGGCAGGCCCGCGAAACGGACGGTGCCGACCGGGCCCGGCCGGCGCTCGACGCTGCCGGTCGTCATGTCGATCGTGAGTGTGTTGCCGCCTTCGACCCGGCCGCTGCCGGCGAGCCGTCCGTCGACGAGCAGGTCGTACACGCCGTCCGGGCGCGGCGGCGCGCCGACGTAGATCCGCTTGGTCGCCAGGGCGTCCAGCTCGACGACGGTCGCGCGGGTGCGCAGGGCCAGCCGTACTCCGGCGGGCTGGGACTCCACCATGGCGAGCTGCGGGTCGGCGCACTGGGCGCGGGCGCGGGCGGGCAGCCGGTGCGGCAGGAGTCCGTGGGCGGTGCGTTCCACCTCCAGCGCGCCGCGCAGGAGTTCGGGGGTCAGGGGGATGGAGTGCATGGTGTCGGCCTGCGTTTCGGAGAGTAGCCGGAAAGGTCAGGGGGTGGGCCAGTTGCGCAGCAGGGCGTCGAGCGCGTCCAGGATGCGCGTCCAGGACTCCTGGGAGTCGGGGGCGCTGTGACTGAATCCGCCGCTCAGCTCCAGGCTGACGTAGCCGTGGAAGACGCTGCCGAGGAGGCGCACCGCATGCGTCTCGTCGGGTTCGGTCAGGTCGTAGCCGCGCAGGATCGCCCGGGTCATCCGGGAGTGCCGGCCGCCCGCGCTGGCCGCCGCTGCTTCGGCGTCGAGCGGGTGGCGGGTCGCGGCGTAGCGGCCGGGGTGTGCGCGGGCGTAGTCGCGGTACACGTCGGCGAAGGCGGCCAGGGCGTCCTTGCCGGCCCGGCCGGCGAGCGCCTCGGCGGCGCGGTCGGCCAGCTCCTCCAGGGCGAGCAGGGCGATTCGGGTCTTGAGGTCCTGGGAGCTCTTCAGGTGCGAGTACAGGCTCGCGACCTTGACGTCGAACCGCCGGGCCAGCGCGGACACGGTCACCTGCTCGAAACCGACCTCGTCGGCCAGCTCGGCCCCCGCACGGACCAGGCGCTCGGTGCTCAGACCCGCGCGAACCATAAGCTTTCTCCTCTGTAGCGTAATCGATTATGGACATGCCTAAATAGTTTAGGCAAATGGAAGTGTGCTGTAGCCCGGTCGGGTGGAAAGGGCACGGGTGGTCAGCGGGCGGTCGACTCGCGCAGCACCAGCGAGAAGGGCTCACGAACTCCTCCTGGTCCGCGGGCGGTCCCGCGCTGCCCGGCCGGGCGACGAGCAGGGCGACGGTCCGCTCGGCCCTCGGGTCGTGATCCGGATCCACCGTGGCCGGCGACGGGACGAGGAAGGCACCTTCGTCGACGTTGTCGTCGGCGCCGGCACGCTCTGGACCAGGGCCGGGCCGGCGGGCAGTCCGGCGGCCGCCAGTGCCTGCCGGCAGCCGGTGTGGCGCAGGCTCGACACGTCGACCTCGTCGCGCGGCGGTCCGCGCACGACGGCCACGCGGCGGCAGCCCCGCTCGACGAGATGCCGGGTGGCGGCGGCCGACGCCTCGACGCTGGGCATGGCGACATGGTCCACGGGACCGCCGAAGATCCGCTCGCCGAGGATCACCACCGGGTGGTCCACCTTCAGTGCCTCGACGTCGGCCGGGCCCATGCCGACCGTGCTGAGGACGAGCCCGTCGTAGAGCCGGTTGTGGGACAGCGGCAGCGCGGCCAGCCCGTTCTCGCGGCGGGCCGCGGTCTGCTCGACGGCCACCCGCAGCCCGTGCCGGCCGGCCGCGGTGACCACGGCCTCGGCGAGCCGGCCGTAGTACGGGCGGTTCACCTCGGGGACCGCGAGGCCGAGGGTGCCGGTGCGGCCCTTGCGGAGGTTGCGGTCGGCCATGTCGACCCGGTAGTCGAGCCGGGCCATCGCCGCGAGGACGCGCTCCCGGGTGGCGGCGCGGACGTCGGGGTGGTCGTTGACGACGTTGGAGACGGTCATCGCCGACACCCCGGCCGCCCTCGCCACGTCCTGGATCGTCGCCACGCTCACTCCCGCCCGCTGCCGCCCTCCACCCCGCTGCCCTCGGCGAGACGACAGAGGGGCGGCGCCGTGGGCGGGCACGTCGACGGTCAGGTGCCGGCCCGTCGTGCGCGACCGCCGTACGGCTCCACAGCTCCCGGACCCGGTCGCCGGGACGGGCGCCGAGCGAGCCGAACGGCACCTCGTTGCGGCAGGGCGTGTCGGCCAGGGAGAACACGGCGGCGTAGCGGGTACGGCCGTCGGGGTCGCGGGCCGTCCACAGCACCAGGTCGTTCTCCCGCAGCACCCCGCGGTTGCAGGTGCTGTGCCACAGCACGGCCAACGCCTCGTCGCTGGTGAGGAGTTCGATGGTCTCGGGCGGACTGCTCGGCAGGTCGCCGCCCGTCATCAGCGGCCAGGGCCCCAGAACCTCACTCGCCAGGGCTCCGCGCGCCCGTTCTCCCGGCGCAGCCGCACCATCGGGCTGTCGCGGGCCCGGGGCACGTACTCGACCCACGGCGCCCGGGGTTCGCACAGGGCCATGAACTCACGGGTGCCGTAGTGGTCGTTCTCCTCGACGTTCCCCCAGTGGGGGTTGGCCGTCCGGGGCCGCTTCCCGCGCGGTCCGGCGCCGTCCCGCCAGTGGTACGCGTCGGCGGGACAGCCGCCCGGCCGGCGGAGACACACCGCCCAGCTGCCCGGCGAGGTGTCCGTACAGGTGGCGGCTGATCGTGGGCCCCGCGATGCCGAGGCCGATGAGCGTGGTGACGGTCGGCACGGGCGTACTCCGATGCGGGAGGAGTCCGAGGCAGGCCGAGGCGGGTCGGGATCCTTCGCTGCGAGATCCTTCGTATCGACAAAGAGCGACAGCGCCGCCCCGGCCCGGTCAAGGGGGCGGGAAATGGTTCGCGCGGCGCCGGCCGGCCGTCCTAGCCTGCCCGGCATGGCAAAAGCACCCGTTCTCACGCCCCGGGCGGACGACTTCCCGCGCTGGTACCAGGACCTGATCACCAAGGCGGAGCTGGCCGACAACGGCCCGGTGCGCGGCACCATGGTCATCCGACCGTACGGGTACGGCCTGTGGGAGCGGATGCAGCAGGACATGGACGCCCGGATCAAGGCGACCGGCACGCAGAACGCCTACTTCCCGCTGCTCATCCCGGAGTCGTACCTGACGCGGGAGGCCGAGCACGTCGAGGGTTTCGCGCCCGAGCTGGCGGTCGTCACCCACGCGGGCGGCAAGGAGCTGGAGGAGCCCGTCGTGGTCCGCCCCACCTCCGAGACGATCGTCAACGAGTACTTCGCCAAGTGGGTGCAGAGCTACCGCGATCTGCCCCTGCTCATCAACCAGTGGGCGAACGTGGTGCGTTGGGAGCTGCGCCCCCGTCTGTTCCTGCGCACGACGGAGTTCCTGTGGCAGGAGGGCCACACCGCGCACGCCACGTACGAGGAGGCCCGGGACTTCGCGGCACGCGTCCAGAGCGAGGTCTACGGCGACTTCCTGCGCGACGTCCTCGCCATGGACTTCGTCTCCGGACGCAAGACGGCCCGGGAGCGGTTCGCCGGCGCGGTCAACACGCTCACGCTGGAGAGCATGATGGGCGACGGCAAGGCGCTCCAGATGGTCACCAGTCATGAGCTGGGCCAGAACTTCGCCAAGGCCTTCCACACGCGCTATGTGACGAAGGACGGGCGTCAGGAGCACGTCTGGCAGACCTCCTGGGGCTCCACCACCCGCATGATCGGCGCGCTGGTGATGACCCACGGCGACGACGACGGGCTGCGCGTCCCGCCCGGGCTGGCCCCGGTGCAGGCGGTGGTCCTGGCGGTGAAGGGCGACGCGGAGGTGCTGTCCGCCGTCCACGCGCTCGGCGAGCGGCTGACGGGGGCGGGCGTGCGCGTCCACGTGGACGACCGCACGGACGTGCCGTTCGGCCGGCGCGCGGTCGACTGGGAGCTGAAGGGCGTCCCCGTACGGATCGAGGTGGGCCCGCGCGACCTGGAGAACGGCACCGCGATGCTGGTCCGCCGCATCCCGGGCACCAAGGAGCCGGTCGCCGCCGCGGCGCTGCCCGCGCTGCTGCCCGGGGCGCTGGCGGACGACCAGGCGCTGCTGCTCGCGCAGTCCCGCCGGCGCCGCGTGGACCGCACGGCCGAGGTGACTACTGTGGCGGAGGCCGCCGAGGCCGCGCGGACCGGCTGGGCCCGCATCCCCTGGGCCGCGCTCGGTCCCGACGGCGAGGCCCGGCTGGCCGAGCAGGGCGTGTCGGTACGGTGCCTGGTCGCGGCGGACGGTTCGGTGCCGGGGAGCGAGGACGAGCCGGGGACCGTCGCGGTGGTGGGCCGGGCGTACTGAGGCGGCCGCTCCGTCTGTCCCCCCCACACACACATGTCGTCGTGCAACCTCGGCTGACCTGCGGCTTGTGCCCGGCGGGGCACAATGGAACGCTTCGTCCGCCGGGTGTGAGCCGGGCGGTGCGGCCGATACGAGGAGGGGCGCGATGGAGCTGGAGCTGCGGCATCTGCGGGTGCTGTGCGCGATCGCCGACGCGGGCAGTGTGGGGCGCGCGGCGGCACAGCTCGGCTACTCGCAGCCCGCCGTGAGCACCCAGCTGCGCCGCATCGAGCGCCACTTCGGCGAGCCGCTCTTCGACCGCGGCACGAGCGGCGCGCGCCCGACCTCCTACGGCGCCGAGGTGGTCGCCCAGGCCCGTGACGTGCTGGCCCGCGCCGACGCGATCGGTCACCGGCCGAGCCCCGCGCGGCCCCGCCGTACCCTGCGCGTGGCCGCGACCAACTCGCCCGTGCTGTCGGGCACGGTCTCCCGGGTCCGCACCCGGCTGCCCGGGCTGTCCCTCGCGGTGAACAGCGTCTACGCCTCCTCACGGATCGTGGAGCTGCTGGAGGAGGGTGCGGTGGACGCCGCGATAGCCGCCGACTACCCGGGCATGGAGTTGCGCCACTCGGACGCCGTGCGGCACCGCGGCATCGTCACCGAGCCGACGTTCGTCGCGCTGCCGGCCCGGCACCGGCTGCGCCAGTGCGCCCAGGTGCAGCTCGCGGACCTGGCCGAGGACGCGTGGTTCGTGACTCCGGACGACGGGGCGGGCTGGCCCGGGGTGTTCTACGACGCCTGCGCGGCGGCCGGCTTCACGCCGGTCACCGTGCACGAGTTCCTCGGCGACCAGGGCCAGCTCCAGAGCATGATCGCCGACGGACTCGGGGTGTCCCTGGTGCAGCCGACGCTGCGGCCGGGCCCGCACGTCGTGGTCAAGCCGCTCGTCGGCTCCCCCCTGTGGTGCCGCTACGTGCTCGCCTGGCGTCCCGACAGCGTCACCGACGAGGTCCTGGAGGCGCTGGCCCAGTCCGCCACGGCCGCGTACCGCGATCTCGTCGCCCAGGCACCGCACCTGCGGGCCTGGGCCTCCCGCACCTGGAGCGTCACCGGGGCGTAGCGGCACGTCAAAAGCGCCTCGCGGTGTTATGAGCGGCCGGTGCCATGTGCTATGTCACACGGCATTGTCGCTCCGCCGGCCCGCTGACACAGTGCCTCACACGCCTCAACCCCCCACCGAGGCGCACCACTTCGTGGAGGAACCTCGATGCGCAATCGCTTCGCGCTGCCCAGACGCGGGCACGGGCGTACCGTCGCACGCCTGACCGGCGTGGCCGCCGTCTGTGTCACCGTGGCCGGCCTGCTGTCCGCTCCGGCGCTGGCCGCGCCCCAGCCGCACCCCGGTACGGCCGCCGCGCCCCGCGCCCACACCTCCGTACCCTCGCCCACCGGTGCCACCACCACCGCCACCGAACGCCCGGCGAGCCGGACCCGACGACTGAGCCCGGCCCAACTCCCCCCGCATCAACCGCTGTTGAGTCATGCTCCGCGAACGACCGCCAAAGCAGCCTCCTGCACCCCGGGCGACTTCGGCAGCCGTACCGGAACCGCCCTCGTCGCCTTCGTGAAGGCCTCGACGACGGACTGCGTGAACACCCTCTTCGCGGTCACCGGCCAGGACGCGCACGCCGTCTTCCCCGAGTCCCAGATGCTCACCGTGGCGGCCGCGTTCACCCGCACGGCCGCGCAGTACCGGGGTGACAACACCGGCAGCCTGGAGCAGCTGGTGCTGTTCCTGCGTGCCGGCTACTACGTGCAGTTCAACGATCCCTCGGACACGGGCCCGTACACCTCCCGGCTCACCACCGCCGTCACCGCCGGCCTGGACACCTTCTTCGATCGCTCGCACGCGTACGACGTCACGGCGGCCAACGGCGACATCCTCGGCGAGACCGTCGTCCTCACCGACAGCGCCGACCAGCAGGGCCGTTATCTCCCGGTCTACCAGAGGCTGCTGGAGGACTACGACAGCTCGTACGCCACGGTGGACAGCATGGTCAGGGCGGTCAACGACGTCTACACCCCGCTGTGGCGCGGCAACTGGAACCCCGACTACCTCCAGGCCGTCACCGCCGACCCGTCGATCACCGACACCCTGCACGACTTCGCCCTGGACCACACCGACCTGCTCGGCACCGACCAGGCCTACCTGGACTCCAACGCCGGGATGAACCTGGCCCGTTACGTGGAGCACCCCGAACTCCAGGCCACCGTACGGCCATTGGCCAAGGACCTGCTGGACGAGTCGGGGATCACCGGCCCGACGGCCGGACTCTGGGTCGCGGTGGCCACGCAGGCCAACGCCTACGACGGCGGCGACTGCGCGTACTACGACGTCTGTGACCTGCCCGCCAAGCTCACCGCCGCCGCCCTGCCGGTCACCCACCGCTGCGACGCGGCCCACACGATCCGCGCCGAGTCGCTGACGGCGGACGACCTCGCCGCCGTGTGCGCGAGCGTGCAGAACCAGGACGCCTACTTCCGCAACCTCGTCAAGGCCGACGGCGCCATACCCGGCCAGTACGTCTCCACCATCCAGCTCGTGGTCTTCGCGAGCCGCGCCGACTACCAGACCTACGCCGGTGCCATCTACGGCGTCAGCACCGACAACGGCGGCATCACGCTGGACGGCGACCCGTCCGACCCGGCCAACCAGCCCACGTCGATCATGTACCAGAAGGACTCCGACGACGGCTTCACGGCCCGGATCTGGAACCTCAACCACGAGTACACGCACTTCCTCGACGCCCGCGACGACATGAAGGGCGACTTCACGCAGCAGACGTCCGTGCCCGACGTGTGGTGGATCGAGGGTCTCGCCGAGTACGTCTCCTACGGCTACCGGGGCGTCGCCGACGACCAGGCGATCCAGGAGGCGGCCAAGCGCACGTACACGCTGAGCACCCTCTTCGAGAACACCTACGCCAACAGCGACACGACCCGCACCTACCCCTGGGGCTATCTCGCCGTGCGCTACATGGCGGAGCGCCACCCCGACGACGTGCAGCAGATGCTCGCGCGCTTCCGCGCCGGTGACTACGCGGGCGGCTACGCCGTCTACCACGACGGCATCGGGACGCGGTACGACGCCGACTTCGGCCAGTGGCTCACGGCGTGCGCGGCGGGAGCCTGCGCCACCTCGGCGAAGGGCGGCACCGGAGCCTGAGCGCACGTGCCCTCGGCACAGCGGTGGCCGCCGACCGGGATCCCGGTCGGCGGCCACCGCTGTGCACGCGCTGTCCCGTCGGCGGTCAGACCGCCGTGGCCGGGAACGTCGGGTACTCGACGCCCGAGACGTGCTGGACGACGCGGACGACCTGGCAGGAGTAGCCGAACTCGTTGTCGTACCAGAGGTAGAGGATCGCGTTGTCGCCGTCGACCTTGAGGGCCCCGCCGTCCACGATCGAGGCGTGGCGCGAGCCGATGAAGTCGCTGGAGACCGCGTCGGGCGCCGTGGTGAAGTCGATCTGGCGGCGCAGCGGCGAGGTCAGCGAGACCTCGCGCAGGTAGTCGTGGACCTCCTCGGGGGTGGTCTCGCGGGCCAGCTGGAGGTTGAGGATCGCGATCGAGACGTCCGGCACCGGGACGCGGATCGAGCTGCCGCTGATCTTCGCCTTCAGGTCCGGCAGCGCCTTGGCGACGGCGGAGGCGGCACCGGTCTCGGTGATCACCATGTTGAGCGGCGCGGAACGGCCACGGCGCTCCGCCTTGTGGTAGTTGTCCAGCAGGTTCTGGTCGTTCGTGAACGAGTGGACGGTCTCCACGTGCCCGCGCAGCACGCCGTACTCGTCGTCCATCGCCTTCAGCGGCGGGACGATCGCGTTGGTGGTGCAGGAGGCGCAGGACAGGATCTGCTCGTCCGGCTTGATCGTGTCGTGGTTGACGCCGTGCACGATGTTCGGGACGTCGCCCTTGCCCGGCGCGGTCAGGACGACCTTGTCGATGCCGGGGCGCAGGTGTTTGGACAGGCCCTCGCGGTCGCGCCACTTGCCGGTGTTGTCGATGAGGATGGCGTCCCGGATGCCGTACTCGGTGTAGTCGACGGCCGTCGGGTCGTCGGCGTAGATCACCTTGATCGCGTTGCCGTTGGCCACGATGGTGCTGGAGGCCTCGTCCACGGTGATGGTGCCCTGGAACTGGCCGTGGATGGAGTCGCGGCGCAGCAGGGAGGCGCGCTTGACGATGTCCTCGGCGCCGCCGCCGCGCACGACGATGGCGCGCAGCATCAGACCGTTGCCGGAACCGGCCTTCTCGATCAGCAGGCGTGCGACGAGCCGGCCGATGCGGCCGAAGCCGTACAGGACGACGTCCCGTGCCTCGCGGCGCTCGATCTTGTTGCCGCCGGTGGCGCCGGCGACGGCCTCGGCGGTGAACTCGGCGACGCTCAGACCCCGGTCGTCGGCCTTGTACGTGGCGGCCAGCAGACCGAGGTCGATCTGGGCGGGGCCGAGGTCCAGCGCGGTCAGGGCCTGCAGGAACGGCATGGTCTCGGTGACCGACAGTTCCGCGCCGGCGATCTGCCGGGCGAAGCGGTGCGTCTTGAGGATGCTGACCACCGACTTGTTCACCAGGGAGCGGCTGTGCAGCAGGACGGTCACGTCCCGCTCGCGGTGCAGCTTCCCGATGAGCGGGATCATCGACTCCGCGATCTCCTCGCGGATCTTCCAGTTGGTGAACGAGTCGTCGTTGACAGTCACAACATCCATCTTTCGAGCTAGGCAGCGCTCATATGTTTACCACACGTTGTTTCGTCCCCTCCGGGCGCCTTCGGTCAGTGATCGATCAGTAGCCGGTGAGCGATGGGTTGGGGGATTTTTGCCCGGATTCTGAGAGAAGGGGCAATTTCCTGAATCAGGGTGGAAGTGTGTAAGAAACCCGGGTCGCGGATTGCACGTCTTACCAGGCGTGTTCAAGGTCATGAGCGTGAGTACCTCTTCTGTACCCCGGCCCGAGTCGGCCGCTCCGTCCCCTCCCGCCCGTCTGTCGGCGTTGCCGGCCCTGCCGCGGATCGCGCGGCGCGGAACTCCCGAGGGCGTGCTGCCGGCCCTCGCGCTGTTCGTGGCCGTCCGGTTCGCCGGGGTCCTCACAGTGATCCTCACCAACGCCCTGCGGGGCCATCCACTCGTCAAAACCCTCGCCCACTCCTGGGACTCCCGCTGGTATCTGCACATCGCCGCCCAGGGCTACGGCCACAAGATCTGGATCACCCCGCAGGGTGCCGTCCAGGCCGACTGGGCGTTCTTCCCCCTGTATCCCGGCATGATCAGGGCACTCACCACCGTCCTGCCGCTGACCCCCGGCCAGGCCGCGCTGCTCATCTCCTGGATCTGCGCGGGCGTGGCGGCGTACGGCGTCTACGCCATCGGCCACCTGCTCTACGGGCGCGGCGTCGCCACCGCGCTGGTCGCCCTGTGGGCCGTGATGCCGCACGCCGTCGAGCTGACCATCGCCTACACCGAGTCGCTGTTCGCCGCGCTGGCCATCTGGTCCCTGTACCACGTGCTCAAGCGCAACTGGCTGTGGGCCGGAACGCTGGCCGCGCTCGCGGGCCTGGCCCGGCCCAGCGGCTTCGCGATCGCACTGGCCGTCTCGCTGGCCGCCGCCCATGAGGCATGGCGCCGGCGCGGCCGGGTCCCGGTGAGCCTGTGGGCCGGTGCCGTACTGGCCCCGCTCGGCTGGCTCGGCTACGTGCTGTGGGTGGGCAGCCAGACCGGAAACCTGCTCGGCGGCTACTTCAAGGTCCAGAGTGCCTGGGACTCCAAGTTCGACTTCGGGATCGGCTCGGCCAAGTTCGTCAAGGCGATGCTGCTGTACGGCGGGGGAGTCGTCTACCCGATGGCCCTGGTGATCGTCGCGGCGGGCGTCCTGCTGTTCGCGCTGCTGTGCCTGGAGCGCGCCCCGCTGGCGCTGGTGGTCTTCGCGGGGGTCCTGATCCTGCTCGTCGTCGGCGGATCCGGCTCCTTCTCCTCCAAGCCGCGGTTCCTGCTGCCGGCCTTCCCGCTGCTCATCCCCATGGCCCGGGCCCTGACACGGACCTGGCGGGTCCGCCCCGCCCACGCGGTACTCGTCTACGGCTCCCTCACCGTCGTGTCCCTGCTGTTCGGCGCCTTCCTGACGGCGGTGGCCCACTCCCCGCTGTGATCCACCGCCGGACGCCCGCCGCGCCCGCGCCCGCGCCCGCGCCGACGCCGGACCCGCACTCCGCGGTCAGCGCGGCGAGCGTGGGCGTGAGCGGCGGGGGGCTGGGATTTGTGTGTGGGGGGGGCGGTGGCTCGCGCTGTGCGGTGAGTCAGCGGCCACCGCGTGTTGGTCGTGCCGGCCGTCGCGCGGGTCGCTGGTCTCGGTCGTCGGGTGCGGTCGTCACGGTCGGCGTGGCGAGTGCGAGCGTCATCTGCGGGGTGGTCGGCTTTTCGGCGGCGGTGTGTTCGTCCGCGCTCTGTGTCACCGGCCACCTCGTGTTGGTCGTGTCTGGCGTCACGCGGGTTGCTGGTTCCGTCTGTCGCGTGCGCGATGGCCCACGCGGGTTGTCGGTCCCGCCCGGCGCGTACGGACACGGTCGGTACGACGAGTGTGGGTGCCGTCAGCAGCGCGCTGACCCGGACCGGGGTGCAGTAGCCGAGCCCGCTGTCGATCGCCGTCCCGCACAGGACCGGACCGGGGGCGGCGCCGACGTTCAGTGCCGACGTCGGGAGGGCTGCCCCGAGGGACGGGACGTCCGCGGCGTCGTACAGTGCCCGGGTGATCGGCGTCGAACCGACGCCGAATGCCGGCAGCCCCAGCAACGGGGCGAGCGGCACGGTCGTCGTCGTGCCCGGCGGCCAGGGCCGGCAGCACCCAGCCGACGAGCGGCGCGGCCCCGCCCGCCCGCAGCACCGGCAATGGCCGCCGGTCCCGAAGAGCGCGAGTACGCCCGGCATCCGCCCGGCACCGAGGCCGGTCACCTCCGTGGTCAGCGGCGCGAGGTAGGTGAAGGTACAGAAGGTGGCGCCGTTGACCAGCGCGCCGGGACCCAGGTCGGCAGCAGGCGGGGCCGGCGCAGCGCCCCCAGCTCCGCGCGGGCCCCGTTGCCCGGCGGCTCCGGCCCGCTCCAGCCGCCGCCCGGCACCGACCGGGCGATCGCGGCGAGTGCCGGCGCGGACAGCAGGGCGACCGCCGGGAATGCGGAACACCGGCCCGGCAGCCGGCCGAGCGCGGCACCGGAGGGCACGCCCACCACGCAGGCGAGCGCGGTCCCGCCGAGCAGGATCGCGGTGGCCCGTCCCTTGGTGTCGGGTGTGACCGTCCCGGTCACGGCGGTCAGCCCGACGGCCAGGAAACCGACGTCGGCCAGGGCCGCGACCACACGAGCGAGCAGAGACACGCCCAGGAACACCAGCAGGGTCTGCCGTGTCGGGCGGTGTCGGCCGAGCAGCGCCGTCAGCGGCGCCCCCACGGTCATGCCGACGGCTGAGGCGGACGTGAGTGTGCCCGCCGCGGGGACGGAGACGCCGAGGTCGCGGGCGCTGTCCGGCACCTGGCCGGACAGCAGGGAGTCGGACACGTGCCGGTGCACGACGGGTGAGTGCAGTCGAGAGTCGAGATCGGGCATCCAGCCGGGCGCGCAGGTCATCGCATGCGGAACGGCGATCCGGTAAGGGCGTACGCCTCATGGCCCCGGCGCCCGGATGCCTCGGGACTGGACACGGGCGGCACGCCGGCGCCCGGGCGCGGAACGCGTGCCACCCGTTTTCGGTGTGTGGTGCCGGCGTCGGTGCCGCTCAGCGCGGATCGAACACGATGCTGGCGAAGCGTGCGCCACTGGGCGCCGACTTACCGGGGGCGAGCCGGGTCGCCGTCCCCTTGCAGTTCTTCTGCGTGTAGACGACCAGGGGCTTCTTCGTGGCGTTGCGGGCGCCGCGGGCCTCCTGGGCCATGCTCAGACACTTGCGCGCCGGCGGGTTGTCGAGGGCGTACAGCTTGCTCTTGGGGCCGATCCACAGGAACGTGCTGTCCGCGGCGAGCGCGGAGCCGGTGGTGGTCAGGGCGAGAGCGAGTCCGCCGAGGACGGCGACGAGCGGACGGCACAGGCGCATGATGGAGTCCCTCCGTGGGGGCGAGATCAGGGTGGAACAGGGGCGGGGCGGGGAACGTGAGAAGGGGGCAGCCGGAGAGCCGGGGAGCGTGACAGGCGGGGCGGCCCCGGGCCGCAGCCGTAATCTCCCACTCCGGTCCGGCGCGCCCGAGGCCCCGACACGGGCACATCCATCGACCGGGGGACGGTGCGGATCCATGCGTTGACCCGCACCACAGGCTCTGTCCGAGAGCATGATCATGAGATATCGGTAAAATCTAGGCGTTTGCCGAAAATTCAGGCGGTCGGCCTTCGAGGGCCACCGCATCGCCGGAAGTGATCGATGCCCCGCAAGCGCTCCATGGACGAAGGCGACGAGCTGTTGGCCCGACTCGGCTCGCTCACCGCCCAGGCACGCGAGCGCGCGGAGCTGCAACGCAGCCAGGTCGAGCTGGCCATCGCCCTCCAGCGCGGCATGCTCCCGCGGGACCTGCCCGCCGCCCCAGGCCTGCATCTCGCCGTGCGCTACACACCGGCCAACCTCGGTCTCAACGTCGGCGGCGACTGGTACGACGCCTTCGCCCTGCCCGACGGCCGGATCGGGCTGTCCATCGGGGACGTGCAAGGGCACAACATCGAGGCCGCCGCGTTCATGGGCCAGGTGCGGGCCGGACTGCGCGCCCTGGCCTCCGTCACCAGCGACCCGGGTGAGCTCCTCGCCCGCACCAACGAACTGCTGCTGTCCCTGGGCAGCGACCTCTTCGCCACCTGCACCTTCATGCGCCTCGACCTCACCACCGGCGTGCTGGAGAGCGCACGCGCCGGCCACATTCCCTTCGTGTGGGCCACGGCGGACGGCAAGTCCGGCGTCGTCGACGACGAGGGAGGTCCGCCGCTCGGCATCGAGACGGGCATGGAGTACCCGGTGACCCGGCACCGGCTGACCACGGGCGGCGTCTTCGTCCTGGTCACCGACGGCGTGGTGGAGGGTCCGTCGCTGACCATCGAGGACGGGCTCGACCAGGTCGTCCGCCTCGCCGGCATCGCCGCCGTCGCGAGCCTGGAGGCACACGCGCTGGCCGCCGCCGTGATCAAGGGCGCCGAGAGCGTCGGCCACGAGGACGACGCCGCCGTCCTCGTCGTCGGCCTGGACGGCCCCTGCGTCCACATGTGACTGCCGCCCCCGCCCCGACCGGCCCTTGCCCCCCATGCTGCGGGTCGTCTCGACTGGCTCTCGCTGGTCTTCCGCTGCGGATCGTCTCGACCGGCCCTCGCCCGCCCTCCGCCGCGGTGGCCCCGATCGGCCCTCGCCGGTCCTCCGCCTCGGTCGTCTCGACCGGTCTCGCCCGCCCTCCGCCGCGGTCGGCCCGGGCGGACCCTGCCCCGTCCGTACGGTGTCGACCTCGGCCCCGGCGGTCCCGCTTCCGGCCGCGGCGAGCCGCCGGCTGGAGCGACGTCCCGGGCGCGGCGCCGTGTCCTCCCAACACGCCGCCCAGGCCTCCCGGTTGCTCCCGCGCACCGCCCCCGATGCCTCGAACGCCGCCCGTGGCGTGCCGTCGGCGAGGTGAGCGGCCCCCGGTTCGGGCGCCAGCGAGTACGGCTCGTGCCTGCCTGGCTTGGCTTGGCTTGGCCGTACGGTCCGGTCGTCCGCCGGGGCGGCTCTCGCCGGGCCATGCCCGCTCGCCGTCGCCCGGGACGGAGTTCGCCTCCGCCCGCCGCCCCGCCCAGGCCTCGCCTGCCTCCCACCACCGCCACCGCCCTGTGCCCGGCTGCACTCGTGCGCGGTTCGTCGTGCCGGTCCAGCTGCACGCGGCCCTGCCATCCGGTCGGCCGCCGGGGCACCGGCCCGTGCCGCCGTCGGGGGGTCGGTGCGCTTAGGCCATCGGGCTGGACGGCGGGGGCTCTCGCCTCGCAGAGGCAGGGGCGGCGGTGTGAGATTGCTGGTGTGGTGGGTAACGAGGTTCAGCGCCGGCGGGTCGGCCATGCCGTCCAGGTACTGGCCGTCGCGGCCTGCTACTTCGGTGCCGGCCGGCTCGGACTCGTGCGTGAGCTGGTCGTCGAGGGCGCCGTCGTCACCCCCATCTATCCGGCCAGCGGCGTCGCCGTCGCCGCCCTGCTGATCCTCGGGATGCGCTGCTGGCCCGGCATCACGATCGGTGCCCTCTTCGTCGTCATGTCGGTCACCACGCCCCGCCTCGACGTACTGGGCACCCTCGCCGGCCAGACCGGTGCGCCGGTGTGCGCGGCGCTGCTGCTGCGCCGCGCCCGTTTCCACACCGATCTCAGCCGGCTGCGGGACGGACTCGCCCTGGTGTTCCTCGGGGCGCTCGGCGCCATGCTGATCAGCTCGACCGTGGGCGTCGGGCTCCTCGTCGTCACGGACCGGCTGGACGCGTCGAGCTTCCCGCCGGTCTGGCTGGCCTGGTGGGTGGGCGACGCGATGGGTGTCCTCATCGTCACCCCGCTGCTGCTGTTGCTGCACGGTGCCCGCTGGCCGCCGCCGCTGGCCCGCTGGAAGGAGGCGGTCGCGCTGACCGTCGTCGCCTGCGTTCTGGTGCCGGTCTCCGTCTACAGCTCGCTCAGCCTGCTCTTCCTCGTCTACCCGCTGCTGATCTGGGCCGCCCTGCGCTTCCAGCTCGTGGGCAGCGCGCTGTGCGCGTTGCTGACCTCCGTGCTGGCCACCGTCGCCGCGACGGACGACGTCGGCGCCTTCACCGGGCTGAGCCGTATCGAGGTCATGGCGAAACTCCAGGCGTTCAACGGCTCGATGGCCCTGACCGCGCTGCTGCTGTCCGCCGTGATCACCGAGCAGCACAACACCCGCCGGTCGGTGGAGAAGGCCTGCCAGGAGCTGGTCGAGGTTCTCGAACACCTCACCGCGGGCGAGGCCCCGCCGCGTCTGCCGCCCTCGAAGGGCGACGGGCGGGGGGAGAAGCCGCAGCGGCCGGGATCCCCTTGAGGACCCGAGCCCGCCTCCGGCCGGCTCTGTCGCTCGGCACCGGTCCGGCCGTTCACGGCGCCGGGGGTGCGGGCGGGCGGCGATGTCGTTCGCCCGGGACTCCAGATAGCGCTGCTCGGCGAGGCTCGCCGTGGCCTTCGCGGCGCGGCGGTAGTGCTCGTACGCCCGGGCCGTGTCGCCGGTCCGCTCCAGCAGATGCGCCCGTACGGACAGCAGCCGGTGATGCCCGGCCATCCGCCCGTCGCCGTCCAGGCCGGACAGCAGGTCCAGCCCGGCCCGAGGTCCCTCGGTCTCGGCGAGCGCGATCGCGCGGTTCAGGGTGACCATCGGGTTGGGCGCGATTCGCTCCAGGATCAGATACAGGGCGTGCACCTGCGCCCAGTCGGTTTCCTCGGCGGTGCTCGCGTCGGCGTGCGTGGCGGCGATCGCGGCCTGGAGCTGGTACGGGCCCAGGTCCAGTGCGGCCAGCGCCGCCTTCACCAGGTCCAGGCCCTCATCGATCAGCGCGCCGTCCCACCACTCGCGGTCCTGTTCGGCCAGCGGTACCAGGTCGCCGGCCGGTGTCGTCCGTGCCTCGCGGCGGGCGTGAGTGAGCAGCATCAGCGCGAGCAGCCCGGTCACCTCGCCGTCCTCGGGCAGTTGCGCGTGCACCGCCCTGGTCAGCCGGATCGCCTCGCGGGCGAGGTCGGCGCGGATCAGCTCGGCGCCCGAGGAAGCGGTGTAGCCCTCGTTGAAGATCAGGTAGAGCACGTGCAGCACGACCCGCAGCCGCTCCTCGCGCTCCGCGCCCTCGGGCAGGGCGAACGAGCTGCCGGCGGCACGGATGCGCTGCTTGGCCCGGCTGATCCGGGCCGCCATCGTGGCCTCCGGCACCAGGAACGCGCGCGCGATCTCGGCCGTGGCCAGGCCGCCCACCGCGCGCAGCGTCAGCGCGGTCTGGGAGGCCGCGGTCAGGGCCGGATGACAGCACAGGAACAGCAGGACGAGCGTGTCGTCGGTGTCCGGCACGTCCGCGGGGGCCGCCTCGGCGGCCAGCGCCGACTCCCGCTCGCGGCGCGCGTGGTCGCTGCGCAGCTGGTCGACGAGCCGCCGGGACGCGACCGTCGTCAGCCAGCCGCGCGGGTTGTCCGGCACTCCCTCGGCCGGCCACTGCACGGAGGCGGCGAGGACGGCCTCCTGTACGGCGTCCTCGCAGCCCTCGAACCGGCCGTAGCGGCGCACCAGCGCGCCGAGGACCCCCGGGGTGAGGTCACGGAGCAGGTCCTCGACGGCCGGTGCTGTCATGCCTCCAATTGTCCCTCGGCGAACATCACCTGACGCACCTCGACGCCCAGACCCGCGATCCGGGTGTCCGGGATCCGCGCCGCCAGCTCGATCGCCCGCTCCTTGTCCTCGCAGTCGATCAGGTAGAAGCCGCCCAGGAACTCCTTGGCCTCCAGGAAGGGCCCGTCGGTCACCACCGGCCGGCCGTCCCGCACGGACACCACGACGGCCTGCGACGGGTCGACCAGGGCCTGTGTGGTGAGCAGTTCGCCGGACTCCTTCAGCTCCTCGATGAACGCGCCGTGGCCCGCGCCGATGGCCGCCTTCTCCTCGTCGGTCAGCGCGTCCAGCACGGCCGGGTTGATGTGCAGGCTGATCAGGAACTTCATCGCGTACTCCTCGTGCTCCTCGTCGTGGAGAGCCCCAGCCGGGGCCCTTCGCCCCGTTGGTCGGAGCCGCCGTCGGCTTCTTGACATCCCGCGCCCGAAGATTCCCACGAGTTCACCGCCGTGACGGAGATTTCCCCCCGCACTCGCTGGTGTCCGTGCTGCTGCTGTTCCACGGCATCAAGCAGCTGAGTCTCCAGGGTGCGCCGGCTGCCGCGGCGGCGGCCCTCGTCGGGGGAGCCGTCGTCGGAGCGCTGTTCGTCCGCCGTCAACTGCGCCTGCCGGTGCCGCTGTTGGACCTGCGGCTGCTGCGCAGCCGGCCCTTCACGGCCGTCCTCGTCGCGCTGGTCCTCGCCGGTGTCGCGATGGCCGGTACCGGTCTGGTGGTGACCCAGTACCTGCAGAGCGTGCTGGGACACTCGCCGCTCGCGTCGGCGGTGCTGTTCGCGCCCATGGGGCTGGGCGTGGCGGCCGGCACCCTGACCGCGCCCCTGCTCGCCCGGCGGATGCGGCACACGACCGCGATCGCGGGCGGGCTCGCGGCATCGGCGGTGGGGAGTCTGCTGCTGACCGGCGTCCACGGGGCGCTCACCCTGCCGCTGCTGATGACCGGGATCGCCGTCCTGGCCCTCGGCACCGGCCCGCTGTTCGCGCTCGGCACCGGACTGGTGCTCGGGTCCGTACCGCCGGAGCGGGCCGGCTCGGCGGCGTCGATGTCGGAGACCGGCAACTACTTCGGCGGCTCGCTCGGCTTCGCACTGCTCGGTGTGCTGGCCGACGTGGTCTACCGCGACCGCACCCACGGCACCTCCGACTCACTGGCCGACGCGGTCGCGGCGAGCCGGCGTCTTCCGGCCGGCCGGGGAGCGGAACTGCTGCACACCGCGCGGGAGGCGTTCACCGCGAGCCTGCACACCGTCGGTGTCGTCTTCGCCGTCGTCTTCGCCGCTCTCGCCCTACTGACCCTCACCCTGCGCCCAGCATCCCGCCCCGCCCCGACGACGACTTCCCGCGAGCAGGTGCCGGCCGCCCGGTGAATTACTTACGCTTGGTTGAACAGTTCAGACTGATAAACCTATCGTAAGCAGCATGGATACGATTGCACTCGCCGTCGGGCTCCGGCTGGCCATGGGCCGCACCGTCCGGCGGCTGCGGCAGGCGCACGCGGTCGGGGACGTGTCGCTGTCAGGGGTCTCGGTGCTCGCCCGGCTCGCCCGGACCGGTCCGGACTCGCCGGGCTCGCTCGCCGAGTCGGAGCGGGTCCGGCCGCAGGCCATGGCGGCCACCCTCACGGGGCTCGAACAGCGCGGGCTCGTCAGCCGTGCGCCCGACACCGCGGACGGGCGCCGGGCGATCGTCTCCCTCACCGACGAGGGCCGGACCATGCTGGAGCAGCGCCGCTCCGAGTCCGTGACCCGGCTCGCCCACGCCCTGGACGAGTTCACCCCGCACGAACGGCAGGCACTCCAGGACGTGCTGCCCCTGCTCGACCGACTGGCGGAACGACTGTGAGCGGCGCGCGGCCCGCGGCGGCGGGCGCACCCGGCGACGGCGGCGGCATACGCGGGCGGCTGCTCGCGCGCTCCGCGCGGCTGCGGGACACACCCCCGGGCCCCGGCTACAAGTGGGTGGCCCTCTCCAACACCACGCTCGGCGTGCTGATCGCCACGATGGACGCCTCCATCGTGATCATCTCGCTGCCGGCGATCTTCCGCGGGATCGGGCTCGACCCGCTCGCGGCCGGGAACATCGGCTATCTGCTGTGGATGATCCTCGGCTACCTGCTGGTCTCGGCCGTCCTGGTCGTCGTCCTCGGCCGGCTCGGCGACATGTTCGGCCGGGTCCGCATCTACAACCTCGGCTTCCTGGTCTTCGCGTGCGCCTCCGTCGCGCTGTCCCTCGACCCGTTCCGGGCCGGCGCGGGCGCGCTGTGGCTCATCCTGTGGCGCATCGTGCAGGCCTTCGGCGGGTCCATGCTCACCGCCAACTCGGCCGCGATCCTCACCGACGCCTTCCCGGCCCGGCAGCGCGGCATGGCCCTCGGCGTCAACCAGATCACCGCGCTCGCCGGGCAGTTCCTCGGTCTCCTCGCCGGCGGACTGCTGGCCGCGGTCGACTGGCGGGCGGTGTTCTGGGTGAGCGTCCCGGTCAGCATCACCGGCACGATCTGGTCGTATCTGAGCCTGCGCGAGACCTCCGTCGGCGGCCGCGGCCGGGTCGACTGGCTCGGCAACATCACCTTCGCCTGCGGCGCCGGCATCCTGCTCGCCGGCATCACCTACGGCATCCAGCCCTACGGCGGCCACTCCACCGGCTGGACCAACCCCTGGGTCCTGAGCGGCCTGTTGGGCGGCCTGTTCCTGCTGCTGGTCTTCGGCTTCGTCGAGACCCGCGTCCCCGAGCCGATGTTCCGGCTGTCCCTGTTCAAGGTGCGGGCGTTCGCCGCGGGCAACCTGGCCGCCCTGCTGACCGCCATCGCCCGCGGCGGACTCCAGTTCATGCTGATCATCTGGCTCCAGGGCATCTGGCTGCCGTTGCACGGCTACGACTTCGAGGACACCCCGCTGTGGGCCGGCATCTTCATGCTCCCGCTGACCCTCGGCTTCCTGATCGCCGGGCCGGTCTCCGGCTACCTGTCCGACCGGTTCGGCGCCCGGCTGTTCTCCACCGCCGGGCTGCTCCTCGTCGCCGCGTCCTTCCTCGGCCTGCTCACCCTGCCGGTGAACTTCGACTACGGCCTCTTCGCGGCGCTGCTGTTCCTCAACGGCCTGGGCCAGGGCATGTTCTCCGCGCCCAACACCTCCTCCATCATGGGCAGCGTGCCGGCCCGCTACCGGGGCGTGGCCTCCGGGATGCGCTCGACCTTCCAGAACTCGGGCACGGCCCTGTCCATCGGCGTCTTCTTCTCGCTCATGGTGTCCGGGCTCGCCGGCACCCTGCCGAGGACGCTCGCCGCCGGGCTGCAGGCCCACGGCGTCCCCGCCGGCACCGCCCACGAGGTGGCCTCGCTGCCGCCGGTCAGCACCCTGTTCGCCACCTTCCTGGGCAACAACCCCATCGGCCATCTGCTCGGCTCCGGCGGCACCCTGGACCAGCTGACCGCGGCCCAGCGCGCCACCCTGACCGGCCACACCTTCTTCCCGGAGCTGGTCTCCGGGCCCTTCCACCACGGCCTGACCATCGTCTTCGGCGTCGCCGCCGGCATGGCCCTGGTCTCCGCGCTCGCCTCCGCGCTGCGCGGCGGCCACGAGCGTGCCGACGACGACAGCCCGAAACCCGGGCACGACACGAAAGGACAGCCCTCGTGCCGCACAGCGCGCTCCTCGTGATGGACGTCCAGCGCTCCGTCGTCGACCGTTTCGACACCTCCGGTGACCATCTCGGCCGCCTCGGCGAGGCCGTCGCCGCCGCCGCGCGGCCGGGCTGCCGGTGATCCACGTGGTGGTCGGCTTCCGGCCCGGCCACCCCGAAGTCAGCCCGCGCAACAACTCGTTCGGCGCCGTCGCCGCATCCGGCCGGTTCGCCACCGGCGACCGCGGCGCCGAGATCCACCCGGACGTCGCACCGCGCCCCGAGGACGTCGTCGTCACCAAGCGCCGGGTGAGCGCGTTCGCGGGCAGCGACCTCGACCTGGTCCTCCGGTCGGGCGGCATCGAGCATCTGGTGCTCACCGGCATCGCCACCAGCGGCGTCGTCCTGTCCACGGTGCGTCAGGCCGCCGACCTCGACTTCCGCCTCACCGTCCTCGACGACGCCTGCCTCGACGCGGACCCGGAGGTCCACCGCGTCCTCACGGAGAAGGTCTTCCCCCGCCAGGCGGACGTGCTGTCCGTGGCGGACTGGACCAAGTCCCTTGCGGTGAACGGTAGTTGACGCATCGACACGTCGTTCGCTACGCCGACCTCGCGCGCCGTCTCCGTACGACATGGCGTACGACGAGGGCCGCGAGGACGACGGCGGCGGCGATCACGACGTAGAGCAGATAGCGGTTGACCTCGGCGTAGATGGTGGTGATGTGACTGCCCGCCAGGTAGGCCAGGGTCGTCCACAGGCCCACCCACAGCGCCGCGCCCAGCGCGTTGAAGGCGAGGAAGCGCGGCCAGGGCATGCCGGTGGTGCCCGCGATGATGCCGTTGGCCTGGCGCAGCCCCTCGATGAACCGGGCCACGGTCACGATCTTGCCGCCGTGCCGGGCGAAGAACTCCTCGGCGGCCGCGAACCGCTCCGGCGTCAGGAAGACGTACTTCCCCCACCGGTGCACGAACGCCCGCCCGCCGAAATGGCCGATCAGATAGCCGATGTTGTCCCCGACGAGGGCGGCGGCGAAGGCGATGAGGGCCACCGCCACGACGTTCAGCCGTCCCGCGCCCGCGTACACCCCCGCCGCGAGCAGGATCGTCTCACCGGGCGCGGGCACCCCGAAGTCCTCGACCAGGACCACCGCCCCGACCGCCCAGTAGCCGTAGTGTTCCAGCAGCGGCGCCAGATGGGCCAGCGGGCCCGGGAGCGGAGGGGCGGACATGACACCACGGTACGTCCGCCGGGCGGCGACGGGTCAGGGGCGAGCGGCCATGTCCTCGTCCCGTGCGGTCGCGGTCGCGTCTCCTGTGACGGGGCGTGGTGCCTCGCGGGGTGGTGTGGATTCGGATCGTGGGCTGGTCAGTCGGCGGGCGAGCGGTTCGGTGTAGCGGGCGGTCAGCGGGTCGAGGGGGACGAGGTTGAGCGTGTATGCCGTGGCCTGGGTGGTGATGGGTCAGGGGCGAGCGGCCGTGTCCTCGTCCCGTGCGGTCGCGGTCGCGTCTCCTGTGACGGGGCGTGGTGCCTCGCGGGGTGGTGTGGATTCGGATCGTGGGCTGGTCAGTCGGCGGGCAAGCGGTTCGGTGTAGCGGGCGGTCAGCGGGCCGAGGACGACGAGGATCAGCACGTACGCCGTGGCCAGTGGGCCGAGGTCGGAGTCGATCCCGGCGGTGACGGCGAGACCGGCGATGACGACGGAGAACTCGCCGCGCGCGACCAGCGTGCCGCCCGCCCGCCAGCGGCCCTTGGCCGAGATACCCGCACGCCGGGCCGCCCAGTAACCCGTCGCGATCTTGGTGAACGTGGTGACCACGGCCAGCGCGAGCGCGGGCAGCAGTACCGGCGGGATGCTCGCCGGGTCCGTGTGCAGACCGAAGAAGACGAAGAACACCGCCGCGAACAGGTCCCGCAGCGGCGCGAGCAGGTGGTGGGCGCCCTCGGCGACCTCGCCGGACAGGGCGATGCCGACGAGGAACGCGCCGACGGCCGCCGAAACCTGGAGCTGCTGCGCCACACCGGCGACCAGCAGCGTCAGGCCGAGCACCACGAGCAGCAGCTTCTCCGGGTCGTCGGTGGAGACGAAGCGGGAGATGTGCCGCCCGAAACGCACCGCCACCAGCAGGACCAGGCCGGCCACGCCGAGCGCGATGCCCAGGGTGAGGCTGCCGGCGGCGAAGCCGGTGCCGGCCAGCAGCGCCGTGACGACCGGCAGATAGACCGCCATGGACAGGTCCTCCAGCACCAGGATGCTGAGGATCACCGGGGTCTCCCGGTTGCCGATCCGGCCGAGGTCGCCGAGGACCTTGGCGATGACGCCGGAGGACGAGATCCAGGTGATGCCGGCCAGGACGACGGCGGCGATCGGACCCCAGCCCAGCAGCAGGGCCGCCGCGGCGCCGGGCAGGGCGTTGAGGGCCATGTCGACGAGGCCGGCCGGGTACTGGGTCTTGAGGTTGGAGACCAGGTCGCTGGCCGTGTACTCCAGGCCCAGCATGAGCAGCAGCAGGATCACGCCGATCTCGGCGCCGATCGCCACGAACTCCTCGCTGGCGCCGAGCGGCAGCAGTCCGCCCTCGCCGAAGGCCAGCCCGGCCAGCAGGTACAGGGGTATCGGGGAGAACCGCAGGCGGGCGGCGAGCCGGCCGAGCAGACCGAGGCCCAGGATGATGGCGCCGAACTCGATCAGGAAGACCGCGGAGGAGTGCACGCGCTCACTCCCGCCCGAGTATCGCGGCGGCCGCGTCGGCGCCCTCGCGGGTACCGATCACGATCAGCGTGTCCCCGCCGGCCAGCCGGAAGTCGGGTCCGGGGGAGGGGATGGCCTCGGCGCGGCGCAGTACGGCCACGATCGACACACCGGTCTCGGTGCGCATCCGGGTGTCGCCGAGCAGCCGGCCGTTCCAGTACGAGACGGAGGGCAGCTCGATCCGCTCGGCCACCAGGCCCAGCTCCGTCGTGGACAGCAGGTTCGGGCTGCGGTGGGCCGGCGTGAGGGTGCCGGCCAGCGCCTCCGCTTCCTGGCCCGTGAGGTGGACCGACAGCGCACAGGCGTCGGGGTCGTCGCCCTGGTACGCGCTCAGCGTTCTCGACCCGTCCCGGTGGGCCACCACCGACAACCCGCGGTGTTCGCGGGTGGTCAGGTCGTACCGGACGCCGATGCCCGGCAACGGCGTCCTCCTCGTGCGTGCGGCGCCCATGGCCCCCCTGCTAATTTGAAGGTTTCTTGGTGAAACCATTACCGGAACCTTACCCCGGCCGCGCGGGACGGCCGAGCGGACCCGGGTCGGGCAGGGGGTGGGGGGCGTTACGCGCCGCGGTGCGAGGGGGTCTCGTCGTCCTCGGTGACGAGCTGGCAGGCGTGGCACAGCTCGTGCTCGCCGTCACGGCTGACGACGGTTCCCCAGCCGAGGCAGACCTCGCAGTCGCGGGCGAGACCCAGGTCGGGGCGGGGAGGCAGGAGGGGGCTGCGGTGGGCTCCGTGGACCATGAGCTGTGCGGCTCCTCGGAAGTCGCGGGGGAGGGGTGACGGTGTTGCCGTGAGTGGTGACAACGCTGTCAGGCCGCTTCCAGTATGTCCGAGTTATCCAGCCTGTCTGTGACGTACGTCACACATCGGCTCGCCGAGTGCGCCCCCACCGCACCTCACCCCGGGGTGCGTCGGGTCAGCCGAGGTTGCCGAGCCGGGCCTCCCGCCACAGGTCCACGCCGCTGTCGGTCGCGTACGTGTCGATCTCGGCCAGCTCCTCGGCGCTGAAGTCCAGGTTCTCCAGGGCCGCCACGTTCTGCTCCAGTTGCTCGGTCCGCGAGGCGCCGATCACGAGCGACGTCACCCGCTCGTCCCGCAGCGCCCATGCCAGCGCCAGTTGGGCGAGGGTCTGGCCGCGCCGGGCCGCGATGTCGTTCAGCGACCGCAGCCGGTCCAGCATGTCGTCCGTCAGCCAGGACGTGTCGAACGACGTGCCCTGCGCGGCCCGCGAGTCCCGCGGCACGCCATCGAGGTAACGGCCCGTCAGCAGCCCCTGGGCGAGCGCCGTGAAGCCGATGACCCCGAAGCCCTCCTCCTCGGCGGTGTCCAGCAGCCCGTCGGTCTCGATCCAGCGGTTGACCATGCTGTACGACGGCTGGTGGATCAGCAGCGGGGTGCCCAGCTCGCGCAGGACCGCGGCCGCCTGCCGGGTGCGCTCGGCGTCGTAGGAGGAGATGCCCACGTAGAGGGCCTTGCCCTGGCGGACGGCGGTGTCGAGCGCGCCCATCGTCTCCTCCAACGGCGTGGAGGCGTCCAGCCGATGGGAGTAGAAGATGTCCACGTAGTCCACGCCCGTCCGCCGCAGCGACTGGTCCAGCGAGGCGAGCACGTACTTGCGCGAGCCGCCGCCCTGCCCGTAGGGGCCGGGCCACATGTCCCAGCCGGCCTTGGTGGAGATCACCAGCTCGTCCCGGTACGGCGCGAGGTCCCGCTTCAGCAGCCGGCCGAAGTTCTCCTCGGCGGCGCCGTACGGCGGGCCGTAGTTGTTGGCCAGGTCGTGGTGGGTGATCCCGAGATCGAAGGCGCGCAACGCGATCTCGCGCTGGGTCTCGAAGGGGCGGTCGTCGCCGAAGTTGTGCCAGTAGCCGAGCGACAGGACCGGCAGGTCCAGTCCCGAGCGGCCGGTGCGCCGGTAGCGCATGGTGCCGTCGTAGCGGGCGGGGTCCGCGACGTGGGTCATCGGGTCTCTCCGGGTGGTGCCGTAGGGGGTGCCGCTCCGGGGGCGGAGGGGGCAGGTCCACCCTCGCTTCCGCGTGCCGCACACGTCCAACCGCCGTACCGGATGGGATTGAGTGATTCCGTTTCTGAATCGGGCGCGGCCGGTCTGCCGCGTCGCTCACGATTGTCCGATCCTACGAACTTCGCGCGAGTCGGGTTACCCGGCCGCCTCTCCTCTGATAGGAAACTTTCCTATCAGTAGCGGTATGGACCAACTCCCCACCCCCCGCCTCGACTTGGAGTCCCTGTGGTGCACGCAGACCGCGAATCATCCCCCGCCACCGTCTCACGCCGCACTCTCGTCGCCGTGCTCGGCGCCGCCGTCGCCTCCGGTGCCCTGATCGGCACCGAGCGCGCGAGCGCGGCCCCCTCGGCCCGGGCGGCCGGAGCGGGCCTCGACGATCCGGCGAAGAAGGAGATCGCCATGGAACTCGTGTCGAGCGCGGAGAACTCCTCGCTCGACTGGAAGGCCCAGTACAAGTACATCGAGGACATCGGCGACGGCCGCGGCTACACCGCCGGCATCATCGGCTTCTGTTCCGGCACCGGCGACATGCTCGACCTCGTCCAGCTCTACGCCGACCGCAAGTCCGGCAACGTCCTCGCCAAATACCTGCCCGCCCTGCGCAAGGTCAACGGCAGCGACTCGCACGCCGGCCTCGACCCGAACTACCCCAGGGACTGGCGTACGGCGGCCAAGGACACCGTCTTCCAGCAGTGCCAGAACGACGAGCGCGACCGCGTCTACTTCAACCCCGCGGTCTCGCAGGGCAAGACGGACGGCCTGCGCGCGCTCGGCCAGTTCTGCTACTACGACGCCATCGTCATGCACGGCGACGGCGGCGACCCCACCAGCTTCAGCAACATCCGCAAGCGCGCGCTGCGCAGCGCCAAGCCGCCGGCGCAGGGCGGCGACGAGACGACGTACCTCAACGCCTTCCTCGACGCCCGGGTGTGGGCCATGAAGCAGGAGGAGGCGCACAGCGACACCAGCCGTGTCGACACCGAGCAGCGGGTCTTCCTGCGCAAGGGCAACCTCGACCTGAACACCCCGCTCGACTGGAAGACGTACGGGGACAGTTACCACATCGGCTGACACCGCATCGGCCGGCAGGCCGTCGGACGCGGCTCCCGGGACGCCGGGGCGCGGCCCGGCGGCCTGCCGCGCCGCTCCCGGGCGAGGAGCGGCGGAGCGCGGAGCACGAGGCGGGGCGTACTCGCGGGCCAGGACCCTGACGAGGAAGGATGGGCGGCGAGCGATCGATCACACCGGCATCGATCACACCGACGCGGAGGAATAAGGACTCATGCCGCACGAGCGAGCGGGCCGGCCGGCCGAGCCCGAGGACCTGGTCGACGTGGCCCGGCTGGTCACGGCGTACTACGCGCTCCACCCGGATCCGGCCGACCCGGGACAGCGGGTCGCGTTCGGCACCTCCGGGCACCGGGGCTCGTCCCTGGCGAGCGCCTTCAACGAGGACCACATCGCGGCCACGAGCCAGGCCATCTGCGAGTACCGCGCGGAGCAGGGCACCGACGGCCCGCTCTTCCTGGGGGCCGACACCCACGCCCTGTCGGAGCCCGCGAAGGTCACCGCGCTGGAGGTGTTCGCGGCCAACGACGTGAGCGTCCTGATCGACAGCGCCGACGGCTACACGCCCACCCCGGCCGTCTCGCACGCCATCCTCACCCACAACCGCGGCCGCGCCTCCGGTCTCGCCGACGGCGTCGTGGTCACCCCCTCGCACAACCCGCCCGCCGACGGCGGCTTCAAGTACAACCCGCCGAGCGGCGGCCCGGCCGCCTCCGACGCCACCTCCTGGATCCAGGACCGCGCCAACCAGATCATCACCGGCGGCCTGAAGGACGTGCGTCGGCTGCCGTACGCCCGTGCGCTCGCCGCCGGGACGACCGGGCGGTACGACTTCCTCGGCGCCTACGTCGGCGATCTGCCGAGCGTGCTCGACCTGGTCGCGATCCGCGCGGCCGGCGTGCGCATCGGCGCCGACCCGCTCGGCGGCGCCTCCGTCGCCTACTGGGGCCGCATCGCCGAAGCACACCGCATCGACCTGACCGTGGTCAACCCGCACACCGACCCCACCTGGCGGTTCATGACACTGGACTGGGACGGCCGGATCCGCATGGACTGCTCCTCGCCCTACGCCATGGCCTCCCTCATCGAGCAGCGCGACCGCTTCCGTATCGCCACCGGCAACGACGCCGACGCCGACCGGCACGGCATCGTCACCCCGGACGCGGGCCTGATGAACCCCAACCACTACCTCGCGGTCGCCATCGACTACCTCTACCGGCACCGCGAGCACTGGCCCGCCGAGGCGGGCGTCGGAAAGACGCTTGTCTCCTCCACGATGATCGACAAGGTCGCCGCCGACCTCGGCCGGCCGCTCGTCGAAGTCCCGGTCGGCTTCAAGTGGTTCGTGGACGGACTGGCCGGCGGCTCCCTCGGGTTCGGCGGCGAGGAGTCGGCCGGCGCGTCCTTCCTGCGCCGCGACGGCTCGGTGTGGACCACCGACAAGGACGGCATCATCCTCGCCCTGCTCGCCTCCGAGATCACGGCCGTCACGGACCGGACGCCGTCGGAGCACTACGCGGGCCTGACCGCCCGCTTCGGCACCCCCGCCTACGCTCGCATCGACGCGCCCGCGACCCGCGAACAGAAGGCGCTGCTGGGCACGTTGTCCCCGGCCCAGGTCACCGCCGACACACTCGCCGGCGAGCCGGTCACGGCCGTGCTCACCGAGGCGCCCGGCAACGGCGCCGCGATCGGCGGGATCAAGGTCACCACGGACAACGCCTGGTTCGCGGCCCGCCCTTCGGGCACCGAGGACGTCTACAAGGTCTACGCCGAGTCCTTCCTCGGCCCCGAGCACCTCGCACGGGTCCAGGAGGAGGCCAAGGCCGTGGTGCGCGGCGCGCTGGGCGGCTGACCGCCGAGCGGCGGCCTCCGCCTGCGCGGGCGCGGAGGCCGCCGTGACCTCAGCCGCGCCCGCGGTGCCGGTCCAGCCGGTTCGACACCGCTTGGGCCATGGCCTGTTCGCCCCTGGCGTTGGGGTGGGCCGGGGCCGCGGGCGCGGCGGGCCGCAGCGGCTCGATCCAGCGGTCCGCGGGCGACTTGCACATGTCGTGACCGACCGTGGGGCCGTAGGTGTCCACGTACGCGGCCCGGTTGACCGCCGCCACCAGCCGCAGCATCAGGTTCAGGCGCTTCTCGGTGTCCCGGAGATAGACGAAGTCACCCTGGGCGAAGGGGACTTGGGGGAAGCAACCGATGCCGTCGTCGGGCAGCAGGTCCGGGTAGCCGACGACGATCACGCGCGCGTGCGGCGCCCGGGCGTGCACGGCCCGCAGCACCCGGGCGACCTTCGGCGCGGTCTGCGCGATCGCGAGCGTCAATCGGTCGTAACCGGCGGCCTCGTAGGAGCGCTCGCAGGGGTTGCCCGCCGGGTCCTGGGCGGCGAGCCGTGCGCAGGTCTCGATGATGGGGCCGAATCCGACGTCGTTGCCGCCGATCTGGAGCGTCACGAGGTCCGTGTCCCGCCGCACCGCGTCGAGCTGGGGCCCGTTCGTGCCCTGCGCCTGCCACATCTCGGCGGTCGTCGCCCCGGCGCAGCTGACGTCCGTGAAGGTGCTCGTCTTGCGTCCCGCGGCCACCAGCGAGGGGTAATTGTGGTCGGAGCGGGCACAGTTGGCGTCCACCTGGGCCGGTATGCCGGGGCCCGAGGTGTAGGAGTCGCCGAGCGCCACGTAGTCGGTGCCGTGGCCGGGGCTGCCGGGGTGCGCGGCGGCCGGGACGGCCGAGGCGGCGACGAGGGCGCAGCCGCCCAGTGCCGCCCCGAGTACCGCGGCCCGCCGCCGGCCTCTCGTACCGTCCGCGGGGTGTGTGGTTCTCGCCATGGTTCCTCCCCCTGAGTTCGACCGGTTCTGTATACCGTCCGGTAGGTGGCGCCGACCAGAAGCAGGAATGAACGAGTTCATGCGGGACGTGTCACTCGCTCGGGTACGAGTGGCCGGGGACCGACGTACGGTGGTCACCCACCCGTGATCACGCCGGTGTGAAGCCGAACCGCCGAAGTGCCCCGCGCCGCCGTGCCGTTCCGGCCGCGCTCGGCACCCTCAGTGTGCCGGGAGGACGACTGGCGGCGCACCGCCCGCACGATGGCGCAGCGCCGGATCGCCGTCGAGGTGCCCTTCTCCAGCAACGCCCAGATCCTCGGCGTGAAGGGCGCCGACCACCCCTTCACCACCTACCTGCGCTACGGCGTCCCCGTCGTCCTGTCCACCGACGACCGGGGTGGACCGCATCGACATCACCCACGAGTACGAGTACGCCGCCGAGACCTACGGCCTCGGCTACCCCGAGCTGAAGGACCTGGTCCGCGCCTCGCTGGAGTACGCCTTCCTGTCCGGCGCGAGCCTCTGGCAGGGCAACCCCACCGCCCGGGGCTTCCACCCGGTGCCGGTCTGCCGCGGTGAGCGCCCCGGCCTGCCCGTGCGCGGCGCGGGATGCCGGAAGTTCCTCGCGGGCAGCGCCAAGGCGCAGCTCGAATGGCGCCAGGAGGCGGCCTTCGACACCTTTGAGCGGGCTCACGGCTGACGGCAGCACGCTGCCTGACAACACCCAGACAAATCAAGGCAGTTGACCGAGAAGCGGCTCACCGTGGAACCGGTGGGCCGCGTTCCGTCGGCGGGCATCCGTCGTCTCTGCGCCAATGTCCCCCGGAGTGCTCCCGGCCCCGGGGCGGCTGTCGGCTCCCCGTGTCCACTCGCTCCGGCGTGCAGGGATGCGGCATGCGCGATGTCGTCACATGGGCTACGCAACTCCTTCACATGGCCATCACTTTCGGCCGGGCGGAGCCCGGGGTAGTGACGGCGGGGCAGACGGTGCACCGAGTGCGTGCCTAGCCTCCCGGGCCATGCGATCACCTCTGCCGAGACGCCTCGGTCTCACCGCCGTCCTCGCCTTCGTCCTCGCCCTCTTCGGGTTCGCCCCCGGCGCCGGTGCCGATACGGCGCCGGCCGCGCTCACCTTCACCGCCGACAGCGCCACCACCACTCCGGGCGGCACGGTGAAGCTGTCGATGACGCTCACGAACAACAAGACCTACGACGTCCTGTTCGTGTACCAGACCATCGACCCGACCTGGCTGACCACGCAGCGTCCCGACCTGAAGTACAGCTTCACCGGGTGCAGCCTGGCCACCGCCACCGGTGGCACCGCGTGTTCCGGCACCGGACCGAACAACCTCGGCGCCGACTACGGCGCCACCATCCCGCCCGGCCAGAGCCGCACCGTCACGCTGACCCTCCAGGTCGCCGCCGACTCCGGCTGCAACGGCAACATCGGCTTCTACTCGTACTACTACGCCGAGTTCAGCGACGGCGCCAACACCAGCGGCGGGCCGGTCTACACGCCCGGGACCCGCGTGCTGTGCGCCTGACGGACCTCCCGGTTCCGCGCCGCGGGTGACCGGAACCGACTCGGCGCGAAACGCCCCGCACGCCGCCCACGGCACTCACCTCGCCCGGCGGACCACCACGGTCCGCCGGGCGTCGTGCTGGGCCGGACCAGCGGCCGGAGCCCTCCGGGCGGCGCGAGCCTCCCTGGGTCGGGACGGGAAAGCGGCATTCCGGGTTGCCTCCAACCGCCCTTCAATACCTGCACTTTTTCGTCAGGTTTCGTAACTCCACCACAAAAGCTACACACGGCCATCACCATGTGACGCGACGGATGCGGCGACGACCGGCTTCTGAGGGGGATGCCGGCGTCACGCAAGGGGGTGGGTCCGCTCTGCGGAGCCGTGCTCGCCCCTGCCCGGGGGAGGGGACTTCACCGCATGAAGCGCACCATCCGCACCACCGCTCTGACGGTGGGCGCGCTGATCGCCGCGCTCGGCCTCCAGGCCGGCCCGGCGCAGGCCGACACCACCGCGCCGCGCATCGATCTCAGAGTCCTGGTGGTGAGCGACGGTGGTCCGGCCACCGACGCCATCGCCGCCGAACTCGACTCCACCGGAACGCCGTACACCACGGTCGACCTGACCAGCGCCACCCGGCAGGTCATCGACGCCGGCTTCCTCGCCGACACCGTCGACGGCCGGCCCCGGGCCAAGTTCCAGGCCGTCGTCCTGCCCGACGACAACCCGTTCGCCGCCGGCAGCACCGAGATGGCCGCCCTCGCCTCCTACGAGCAGACCTACGCGATCCCGCAGGTCGACGCCTACACCTACGCCCGGCCCCAGGCGGGCCTCAACGTCCCGACCTCCGGCGGCTACTCCGGCAGCATCGACGGCGTGCAGGCTTCGGTCACCGACGCGGGCCGGGCAGGGCCGTTCGGCTACCTCAAGGGCGCGGTGCCGTTCGAGGACAACTCGCCCTCCGTGAGCGAGAGTTACGCCTACCTGTCGACGCCCGCACCCGGCGCCGACTTCACCCCGTACGTCCAGGCCCCCATCCCCGGCACCGGCACCCAGGGCTCGCTGATCGGCGAGTACCGGCACGACGGGCGCCGGGAGCTGGTCGTCACCTTCGTCTACAACCAGTACCAGGAGCAGTTCCGGCTGCTGTCCCGCGGCATCGTGGAATGGATGACCGGCGGGGTGCACCTCGGCGCCTCCCGGAACTACTTCGCCGTGCACGTGGACGACGTGTTCCTCTCCGACGACCGCTGGGACACGCAGCTCAACTGCACACCCGGCGACGTCGACTGCACCAACCAGTCCGGCACGCCCAACCCGATCCGCATGACGGCGGCCGACGTCGACTACGCCACCGCCTGGGAGCAGAGCCGCCACTTTACCCTCGACCTGGTCTTCAACGGCTCCGGCAGCGTCGACCAGCGCGCGGACGACAACGGCGTCGACCAGCTCGCCGACCGGCTCATCGCCGACCGGAACCAGTTCCGCTGGGTCAACCACACCTACACGCACGCCTTCCTCGGCTGCGAGCAGAACACCACCGTCGTGCCGTGGACGTGCGCGACGAACCCCGACGGCAGCACCCGGTGGGTCAGCCGCCAGACCATCGACGACGAGATCGCGGGCAACCGCGCCTGGGCCCAGGCCGCCGGACTCCCGCTCGACAACGGCGAGTTGGTCACCGGCGAGCACTCCGGACTGCGCATCCTGCCGCAGCAGCCCGACGACAACCCAGACCTGGCGCCCGCGCTCGCCGACAGCGGTGTGCGGTGGCTCGCCTCTGACGCCTCCCGCGACCCCGGCCAGCGCCAGGTCGGACCGGCCGTCACCGTCCCCCGCCATCCGATGAACGTCTTCTACAACGCGGGCCACGCCGCCGAAGAGGTCGACGAGTACAACTGGCTCTACACCAGCCGCGCCCAGGGCGGCAGCGGCCTGTGCGAGGACGACCCGGCGACCACCACCTGTCTGCCGGCCCCGCTGGACACCGGCACCGGCTACCAGGACCACATCGTGCCGCTGGAGACCCGCATCGCCCTCGGTCACGTGCTGTCCAACGACCCCGAGCCGCACTTCATCCACCAGTCCAACCTCGCCGAGGACCGCATCGCCTACCCGGTCCTGAACGGCGTACTGGACGGCTGCGACGCCCTGTTCGCGGACAACACCCCGCTGGTGAACCTGCGGATGAAGGACATCGGCGCCGAACTCCAGCGCCGGTCCGCCTGGAAGAGTGCCCTCGACGCCGGGCAGGTCACCGCCTACCGCATCGGCGGCGCCGTCACCGTACAGGCGCCGAACGGCACCGACGTCACCGCGACCCTGCCCACCGGTACGACCGTCGGCACCGGCGCCTTCGGCACCGCCTACGCCGGCGAGGTGTCCGGCTGGACGCCCTCCGCCGGTACCGCGCTCACCTTCACCCTGCCGTCGTCCGCCGCCGCCCCGGCCCACACCGCGCACTCCGGCGCACGGCCCACCGCTCCGGCGCCGCGCACCAG
Source organism: Streptomyces sp. MUSC 14 (assembly GCF_001866675.1). Taxonomy (NCBI): domain Bacteria; kingdom Bacillati; phylum Actinomycetota; class Actinomycetes; order Kitasatosporales; family Streptomycetaceae; genus Streptomyces; species Streptomyces sp. MUSC 14. Next base: position 83,872 of record NZ_MLYN01000055.1, on the reverse strand, counting down.
GGTTCCGGCCGGCCTGAACCGGCAGGTCCCCGCCGCACCGAAGAGCTGAACGGCACACCGCGCAGAGGGCCGGTCCGGCGACAGCCGCCGGACCAGCCCGGGTCCCGGCCGCCCGCAGGGACCCGCACGACCACCCCACACCTCGGCCGTGGAGCACAGTCGATGCACGTTCAGCACGGCGCGCGCCGCCCCGGCGCGGCGCGCGTCACCCTGCTCACCGAAGGCACCTACCCGCACAGTCACGGCGGCGTCAGCGTCTGGTGCGACCAGCTCGTCCAGGGCATGCCCGACCTCGACTTCGACGTCATCGCCGTCACCGGCACCGGCCGCGAGCCCGTCGTCTGGGACCTGCCCGCCCAGGTCCGCCAGGTGCGCTCCGTCCCCATGTGGGGCGCCCCGCCCCAGGGCCGCCCGCCCCGGGGCCGCGCCCTGCGCCGGCTCGCCGCCGCCCACGAACGCCTCCTGACCGCACTGCTCGACCCGCACGCCGAGGACCAGTTCGGGCCCGCGCTGTACGCCATGGCCCGGGCCGCGGCCGACGGCACGCTGAGCCCGTTCCTGCGTGGCGACCGTGCCGTGAGCGTCCTCGCCGCGGTGTGGAACCGGCCCGGCCTCGCCGTCCGCGAGGCCCGGCCCACCCTGCACGACGCGGTCACCGCCACCGCCCTGCTCGAACACGCCCTGCGCCCGCTCGCCGCACCACCGCCCGCGCACGGCGTGGCCCACGCGGTCAGCGGCGGGGTCGCCGTCCTGCCCGGCCTCGCCGCACTGGCACGGGACGACGTCCCGCTGCTGCTCACCGAGCACGGCGTCTATCTGCGCGAGCGCTACCTCGGCTACCGCACCGCCCCCTACCGCTGGCCGGTCAAGGCCGTCGTCCTCGGCTTCTTCCGGCTGCTCGCCGAGGAGAGCTACCGCCGGGCCGCACTGATCACCCCGGGCAACCGCTACAACCGGCTCTGGGAGGAGCGGGGCGGCGCCGATCCGCAGGCCATCCGCACCGTCTACAACGGCGTGGACCCCGCCGCCTTCCCACCGGCCGGACCCGAGCCCGGCGTCCCGACCCTGAGCTGGGCCGGCCGGGTGGACCCCATCAAGGACCTGGAGACCCTGATACGGGCCTTCGCCCTGGTCCGGGCCGAGATGCCCGAGGCCCGGCTGCGGCTGTTCGGCGGCACACCGCGCGGCGGCGAGCCGTACCGGGGACGCTGCGAGGCACTCGCGGCCGGCCTGGGGCACGCGGACGCCGTCACCTTCGAGGGCCGGGTCGACGACATCAAGGACGCCTACGCGGCCGGGAACGTCGTGATGCTCTCCAGCATCAGCGAGGGCTTTCCGTTCACCCTCATCGAAGCCATGTCCTGCGGCCGGGCGACCGTCTCCACCGACGTCGGCGGGGTACGCGAGGCCGTCGGCGACACCGGGCTCGTCGTCCCGCCGCGCGACCCCGCCCGGATGGCCGCCGCGGCCCTGGAACTCCTGGGCGACCCCGAGCGGCGCGGACGGATGGGAGAGGCGGCCCGACTGCGGGTGATCGAGCAGTTCACCCTGCGCCGGACCATCGACACCTTTCGCGCCATATACCTCGAACTACCTACACGGGAAAGGCCGTTGCCCGCAGAGCCGATACCGGCCCGCACGGGGAGCCTGGCCGGATGAGCGGACCCATGGCCCTCGGACCCGACGGCACCGGCCAGGACACCCTCGTCCTGCGGCTGGCCGGCACCGCCGCCCGCCCCCGCGACCCGCACCCGCCCGCGCGGGACGCCGTCAGCCGGCTCGCCGCCGACCTCGCCGACCGCATCGGCCCCGCCGTCCACCCCTACGAGGTGGCTGCCCTGCTGGAGGCCGAGGGCCTGACCGGCGACCAGATCACACACCAGTACGGCCACCCGGACCTCTTCTCCCTCGCCGCCGCCCTCTACGACCAGGTGCCCCGCACCTTCCCCGAACCCGAGCGGCCCGCCGACCCCTGGCGCCCCGACCACCTGCGCTGCCTGCTGCGCGGACTGCTGTTCGCCCTGCCGGGACTGGCCTATCCGCTCACCGCGCCCCTGTGGCACCCCGGCCGGCACACCGCCGCGCTCGTCGTCGCGGGCCTGGCGTCCTGGGCCTGGGGGCAGGCGCTCGGCCACCGGGCGTACGTCCGGATGGCGACCGGCCGCCGCGAGGCGGCCCGCACCCTGCTCACCGGCGCACCCCTGGGCGCAGCGTGCGCCACGGCCACCGCCGTCCCGCTCACCGGCGGCCACCCGGCGCCGCTCCTCGCGACGGCCGCCCAGTCGCTGTACCTCGCGGCGGCGGGCGTCCTGCTGGTGCTGGCCCGGGAACGCCACCTGCTCGCCGCACTCACCCCGCTCGTCGCGGGCGCCGCCGTGCTGCCCTGGTGGGAGCCCGGCAGGACGCTGCGCCTCGCCCTGCCCCTGCTCGCGCTGCTGGCCGCACTCGTGGTGACCGCCCACGCCCTGCGCACCGCCCACGGGGCGCCCGCCGCCCCCGACGCCCCACGGCCCCGGCTGCTCGCCTCCCTGCCGTACGGGCTGTTCGGGCTGGCCGCGGGTGTGCTCGTACTGCTCGAAGGACGGCAGGCGCCGTACGCGCTGATCGCGCTCACCCTGAGCATGGGGCCCGCCGAATGGCTGCTGTACCGCTACCGGGGCCTCGCCGTCGCGGCCCTGCGCGCCACCGCCACGCCGGCCGGGTTCCTGCTGCGCTCGGCCGGCGTCCTCGCCCTGTGCCTGCTCGGCTATCTCCTGCCGCTGCTGCCCGCCGCCCGGCTCACCGGTGCCGCACCGGCCCCGCTGCTCCTGATCGCGGCCACCCTGTGGACCGCCCTGCTCCTCCAGGCGTTCGGCGCCGCCTGGCCGCCGGCCGCCGTGTCCCTGGCCGCCGCGGCGGGCGCCGGTGCGGTGACGCTGCTGCACCTGCCACCGGGCCCGGCCGCCCTCCCGCTGTGCTGCGGCGCCGCGGCCCTGTGTCTCGCCGGGTACGCCCTGCGGCTGCTCGGCCGCCCCGCCCGGCACGCCTGACACCGTCAACTCTCCTGAAAGGCTGACCAGTTGACCTCCGCACCGCTCGCCGCAGTCACCGGAGCCGAGGGCTTCATCGGCTCCCACCTCACCGAGGCCCTCGTCGCCCGCGGGCACCGGGTCAGAGCCATGGCCCAGTACAACTCCTTCTCCTCCTACGGCTGGCTGGAGACCCTCGCCCCGGACGTCCTCGACCACGTCGACATCGTCCTCGGCGACGTCCGGGACCCCGGCTCGGTCCGCGCCCTGCTCGAAGGGGCCGACGCCGCCTACCACCTGGCCGCGCTGATCGCGATCCCGTACTCCTACCGGGCCCCGCACAGCTACGTCGAGACCAACGTCACCGGCACCCTCAACGTCCTGGAGGCCGTACGGGCACTCGGCACACCCCGGCTCGTGCACACCTCCACCAGCGAGACCTACGGCACCGCGCAGACCGTGCCCATCACCGAGGACCACCCCATCAACACCCAGTCCCCGTACGCCGCTTCGAAGGCCGGCGGGGACCGGCTGGCGGACAGCTACCACGCGAGCTTCGGCACGCCGGTCGTGACGCTGCGGCCGTTCAACACCTTCGGGCCGCGCCAGTCGATGCGCGCGGTCATCCCTGCCGTGATCGGCCAGGTCGCGGCGGGGGAACGGACCATCACCCTCGGCGATCTGCGGCCCACCCGCGACTTCACCTTCGTCGAGGACACCGCCCAGGCCTTCCTCGCCGTCGGCACCGCCGCCGCCGAGCAGGTCGTCGGCCGGACCTTCAACGCCGGTACGGGCGGCGAGATCTCCGTCGGCGACCTGGTCGCGCTCATCGGCAAGGTCATGGACACCGCCCTCGACGTGCGCGCCGACCCGGCCCGCATCCGCCCCGCGCACTCCGAGGTGATGCGGCTGGTCGCCGACGCCGGACGGCTCACCCGGGCCACCGGCTGGCAGCCGGCCCACACCCTGGAGCAGGGGCTCGCGCACACCGTGGAGTTCTTCCGCGACCCGGCCAACCTGGCCCGCTACAAGACCGGCATCTACAACATCTGACCCGTCCGGCACGTCACGTCCGCTTCGAAGGAGAAGCCCCATGCACGCAGTGATCCTGGCCGGAGGCAAGGGCGTCCGGCTGCGGCCCTACACCACCGCACTGCCCAAGCCGCTCGTCCCGATCGGCGACCAGCATGCCATCCTGGAGATCGTGCTGCGCCAGCTCTCGGCGGCCGGCTTCACCCGCTGCACCCTCGCGATCGGCCACCTCGGCGAGATCATCCGGGCATACGTCGGCGACGGCTCCCAGTGGGGCATGGCCGTCGACTACGCCACCGAGGAGAGCCCGCTCGGCACCCTCGGCCCACTGCTCCACCTCAGAGAACGGCTGCCCGACACCTTCCTGGTGATGAACGGCGACGTCCTCACCGACCTCGACTTCGCCGACGTCCTGCGCCGGCACGGCGCGTCCGGGGCGCCGCTGACCATCGCCACGTACGCCCGCAAGGTGCACATCGACTTCGGCGTCCTCACCACCGACGCGAGCAAGGTCGTCGCGTTCACCGAGAAGCCCAGCATGGACTACCGCGTCTCCATGGGCGTCTACGGCCTCAGCCGCACCACCCTCGACGGCTACACGGCGGGCCTGCCGCTCGGCTTCGACGAACTCGTCCTCGATCTCCTGCGCGGCCAGAACCCGCCGCACGCCTACGAGTTCGAGGGCTACTGGCTGGACATCGGCCGCCCGGACGACTACGACCGGGCCAACGCCGAGTTCACCAGCCGCAAGTCCCTGCTGCTCAAGGGAGCCTGAGTACCGCATGCGCATTCTCGTCCTGGGCGGCACCGGATACCTGGGCCGCCACGTGGCCGCGCGACTGGGCACCCTGCCCGGCGCGCGGCTGCTCGCAGTCGGCCGCTCCCGCGACGCCGACTACGGCATCGACCTCGCCGCCGACCCGCCCGAACGGCTCGCGAAGACCCTCGCGGCGGCAGCGCCCGACGCCGTGGTCAACTGCGCGGGCGCCACCGGCGGCGACCCGGTGACCCTGGCCGAGGCCAACGCCCGTGGCCCGGCCGCGCTGTGTGCCGCACTGCGCGAGGCGGCACCCACCGCGCGCCTGGTGCATCTGGGCTCGGCCGCCGAGTACGGGCCGGGGACCATGGGCACCCCGGTCACCGAGTCGGCGCCGGCCTGCCCGGTCACCCCCTACGGCGCCACCAAGCTCGCGGGCACCGTCGCCGTCACCACCTCCGCGCTGGACGCGGTGGTGCTCCGCGTAGGCAACCCGGTGGGCCCCGGCGCGCCGGTGGCGAGCCTGCCCGGCCGGACGGTCTCGCTGCTCCGCTCGGCCGGGCGGAGCCCCGAGGCGGTGCTGCGGCTCGGCGACCTGTCCGCCCACCGTGACTTCGTGGACGTACGCGACGTCGCCCGGGCCGTCGCCCTCGCCGTCACCACGCCCGGCCCCCTGCCGCCCCTGCTCAATGTCGGCGGCGGATCAGCCCTACCCGTACGGGAGTTGGTAATCGGTCTGATCGAACGATCCGTGTTTCAGGGGAAGTTGGATGAGGGCGTGAACGGATCGGCGCGCTCCGCCCCGGTGTCCTGGCAGTGCTCCGACATCGGCGCCGCCGAGCGTGCCCTCGGCTGGCGCCCCCTCCACGGCCTGACCGACGCCCTCGACGCGCTGTGGGCGGCCACGGCGGACAGCGGACCGGTGCCATGAGCCTGCTGATCCCGCTGTACGTGCACCCGGCCGAGGACCCCGGCGCCTGGCACCGGCTGATCGCCGCGGCCGCCCGCACCTACGCGGTCGTCCTCAACCCGGCCGACGGGCCGGGGGCCGCCCCGGACCCCGCGTTCACGGTCGTCGCCGGGTCCCTGCGGGCGGCCGGCGCCCGGCTGCTCGGGTACGTCGACACCGACTACGGCGTCCGGGACCGGGACCGGATCACCGAGGACGTGCGCCGGCACCTGGCCTGGTACGCCGCCGACGGCTGCTTCCTCGACCGGGTGACCGCCGTCCGCGAGGGCCTGCCCGCCTGCCGCCGGCTGGTGCGGGAGATCCGGCGGCTGGGCGCGACCACCGTCGTCCTGAACCCGGGCGTCCACCCGGCCTCCGGCTACACCCGCCTCGCCGACCTCACCGTCACCTTCGAAGGACACTGGTCCACCTACGTCGGGGCGTTCACCCGGCCGGCCTGGACGGGCCGCCGGCCGCCGCAGCGGTTCTGTCATCTCGTCTACGGCGTCCCCGAGTCCCTCGTCCCGCTCGCCGTACGGACCGCGCACGAACGCGGCGCGGCGGTGTGCGGACCGGTGACGGGCGAACTTCCCAATCCCTGGTCGGGGTTGACGCCGGCGTTGGCAGAGCCCGGGGGGTGACCTGCGGGAACGATGTGCGAAGCTGCGAGGGACAGCGACCGCGCGACGGAGGAGAGGCGCCTCATGGCCATCATCCACCACACCACGCTCAAGCCCACGAAGCTGGAGCTGCTCACCGACTGGCTGCCCTCCCGCCCCTGGTACCGCGGCGGTCCGGGTGCCCCGGTGCTGACCAGGTCCGGCGGCTTCCGGCTGGACGACCCGGAGGGCGCGGTCGGCATCGAGTTCATGGTGGCCACGGACACCTCCACCCCCGAACCGACCGCCTACCTCGTCCCGTTGTCGTACCGCGGCGCACCGCTGGCGGGCGCGGAGCACGCGCTCGTCGGCACGATGGAGCACGGTGTGCTGGGCAGGCGCTGGGCCTACGACGGCTGCCACGACCCGGTGCTGGCCGCCGAGCTCCTGAAGCTCATCGACGGCCGGGCCCAGGCGCAGGCCCAGAGTATCGACGACACCCCCGACCACGAGGTGGCCCGGTCCCGCACCGGAGCCCCCTTCGCTCTGGACGGCTTCACGCCCGCCCCGGTCGACGACGAGCGCGGCACCCGCCTGCCCGCGCCGCACGGCACGGTCCTCCAGGTGCACCGGGTCCTGACCCCCGTCCCGCAGGAGCGCCCGCCGCTGCCCCCCGAGGACGCCCTCGGCCATGTGGCCCGTGGCTGGCAGGCGCCGGACGGCACCCGGCTGTCGGCGCTGTTCGTGACGGTGCGCACGGCCTGATCCGGGACGTCCCGACGCCACCCGGCCCCGCCTTCTGGCATGGTCGGGTCAAATCTGACAGTCTTTTGGCGGTTCGACGCTTCGACAGTTCGAGGGTTCGCCCCTCCGCGGCCGCGCCGGCGCACCCCAGCCGGCCGGCCGCCATCGAGCAGGCCGGGATCCCGGCCGCCGCAAAGGAGTAGCGTGTGAGACCGACCCCCCACAAGGCCCTCGGCGCCGGTGCGCTCGCCGTCGCCGCGCTGGCCGTCTTCGTCCTCCCCGCAAGCCCCGCCGCCGCAGCCCAGCCGGCCCCGCACCGGGCCGCCGCCTGCACTCCGGCACAGGTGGTCGGCAACGGCGGCTTCGAGAACGGCACATCGTCGTGGACGGCGTCCCCGGCCGGCACGATCACCAGCCGCTCCGGCCAGACCGCCCACGGCGGCAGCTCCTACGCCTGGCTGGACGGCACCGGCAGCACCCGCACCGACAGCCTGAGCCAACGCGTCACCGTCCCGGCCGGGTGCGACAAGGCCACCCTCACCTTCTGGCTGCACATCGACACCGCCGAGACCACGTCGTCCGTCGCCTACGACAAGCTGACGGCCAGGATCGGCGGCACGACGCTGGCCACGTACTCGAACCTCGACAAGAACACCGGGTACGTGAAGAAGTCGATCGACGTGTCGGCGTACGCCGGGCAGACCGTCACCCTCTCCTTCACCGGCACCGAGGACTCCAGCCTCCAGACCAGCTTCGTGCTGGACGACGTCGCGCTCGACACCTCCGGCGGCACCGCGCCGCCGGGCGACTCCACCCGCACCCCGGCCGCGCCGTCGTACACCGTGAACCTCAGCAGCGACACGACCGGCACCCAGTGGACCGGGCACGAGAGCGTGACCTTCACCAACGCCTCGGCCACCGCGCTGAACGAGGTCTACCTGCGCCTGTGGGACAACTACCACGGCACGTGCGACGCCATGCCGATCCAGGTCACGGGCGTCACCGGCGGCACCGCGCAGGCGCCCACCGTGGGCTGCACCGCCCTCAAGGTCGACCTGCCGGCCCCCCTCGCCCAGGGCCGGAGCGCCACCATCGGCTTCGACCTCGGCATCACGGTGCCCAGCGGCGCCGACCGCTTCGGCCACGACGGCGCCTACAGCTTCATCGGCAACGCCCTGCCCGTCCTCGCCGTCCGCGACAGCTCCGGCTGGCACCTGGATCCGTACACGAACAACGGCGAGTCCTTCTACTCCCTGGCCGCCGACTTCAAGGTGACCCTGGACCACCCCAGCGGCCTGCTGGTCCCGGCCACCGGCACGTCCACCGACACCCCCGGCGCGGGCGGCCGTACGGTGACGACGGCGACGGCGTCCGCGGTGCGTGACTTCGCCTGGGCCGCCGGACCCTTCACCAGGATCTCCGGCACCTCGAACGCGGGTGTCGCGGTGAACGTCTACTCCGTCTCGGGTATCAGCTCCGCCGACGCCCAGTCCATGCTCGGCACCGCGAAGAGCGCCGTGGACGCCCACGCGGGCCGATTCGGCGCCTACCCCTACGGCGAGCTGGACGCCGTGCTCGACAACAACTACTGGTTCGGCGGCATGGAGTATCCGGGGTTCGTCCTGGACGTGGTCAGCAGCACCGCGCTCACCCATGAGATCGGGCACCAGTGGTGGTACGGCATCGTCGGCGACGACGAGTACAACAGTCCCTGGCTGGACGAGGCGTTCACCGACTACGCCACCGACCTCGCCCTCGGCAAGACCGGCAGCAACTGCTGGAACAGCGTCTCCTGGGCCTCGTCCGACGAGAAGATCACCAACTCCATGGCCTACTGGGACGCGCACTCCTCGCGCTACTCCACCGTCGTCTACGGCTACGGCAAGTGCGCCCTGCACGACCTGCGCCGCGTCCTCGGCGACACCGCGATGACGAAGCTGCTCAAGGACTACGCGAGCGCGCACTGGTACGGCGTGTCGACCACGGCCGAGTTCAAGGCGGCGGCCCAGGCGGCCACCAGCACCGACCTGACGTCCTTCTGGACGCAGCACCGCATCGACGGCTGACGACGGCTCGACGGCCGACGGCAGCCGGCGACGGCCGGCCGTGACCGGTCCCGCGGCGAGCGGTCGCGGAGGCAGCTCGGGCCACCTCCGCGACCGCCCGCCGTACGACCGTCGGGCCACCCGTATGGACCAAGCAAGGCCCGGGATGGCCGTGTTGGGCGGCTTCCGGCGTGCGGGGCCGCCCGACTGCGTGTCAGATGACAGACGTGCGAACCTCCATCCTCTTCCAGCGCAGCCTGACCCGTCCGGCCCTAGCAGGGGCCCTGACCGGCCTTCTCCTGTGTGCGTCCGTCCCATCGGCGCTGTCCGCGCCGGCCCCCTACGTGCCGCCGCGCGGCACCGCGTACATGGGCATGGGCGTCCTCGCCCACGACGGCAGCACCCCCGACGCAGGCGACGGCAACACGGACGACTCGTCGTCCGTGCCCCGCGCGACCCAGACCGAGGGGGTGGACGTCTCCAGCTACCAGGGCAACGTGGCCTGGTCCACCCTGTGGAGTGGCGGGGTCAGATGGGCGTACACCAAGGCCACCGAGGGGACGAGCTACCGGAACCCCTCCTTCACCCAGCAGTACAACGGTCCGTACAGCACCGGCATGATCCGGGGCGCGTACCACTTCGCGACCCCGGACTCCTCCGGCGGCGCCGCTCAGGCCGACTACTTCATCGGCCACGGCGGCGGCTGGTCCAAGGACGGCAAGACCCTGCCCGGCGCGCTCGACATCGAGTGGAACCCGTACGGCGACGACTGCTACGGCAAGTCCAAGAGCGCGATGGTCAGTTGGATCCGCGACTTCCTGAACCGGTACAAGTCCCGCACGGGACGCCACGCCGTCATCTACACGGCGACCAACTGGTGGACCGAGTGCACCGGGAACTACGGCGGCTTCGCGGCGAACAACCCGCTGTGGATCGCCCGATACGCGTCGAGCGCCGGAACGCTGCCCGCGGGCTGGAAGACACACACGATGTGGCAGTACACCTCGACCGGGAAGACCGTCGGGGACCGCGACCGGTTCAACGGCTCCACCGACCGGGTGAAGGTCCTCGCGAAGGGGTGAGCGGACTCTGACACCGAACTGACCGCATTCTCATGGCTGTTGCCGCTGCGGGGGCGGGTCGGACCCACCCCCGCCACGGCACGGTCCGCCGAACCGTGATCAGGCGGATCGGTCGGATCAGGAGAAGACGACCGAGCGGAGCTTGAGACGGTCGCCCAGGACCTTGCCGGGGTTCATGACGTAGTAGGTGTCGCCTTCGCAGTCCGGGTCGAGGAAGACGATGGCGGTGGCGTCCGTCCGGTTCTTCGGCGCGTAGCCGGGCTCCCCGGCCGTCCCGGGGAGGTTGAGGCACTCCCCGCTCGGCGGGTCGGTCAGGTTCTCGACGTGCCGGGCGCCGTCGAGGCCGGTGTACGAGTACTGGAAGGATCCGGTCGCCGCGAAGGCCGACGTCGGCAGGGTCACGATCAGAGCCAGGGAGCCGACGGCGCAGGCCAGGGCGGTACGAAGGCGCATGTACGCGGTCCTTTCGGGGGTGACGACAACGTGATCGTCACTGCCCCTCGCCGTGCCCGATATGCGCGCCTCATTCGGATGGGGGAATTCCCGGATCCGGGTCCGACGCGGCGCGGGTCTGCTCTCCCTGCCCGGAACCGCCCTCGCCATGGCGGTCGTCCCGGCCGTGCGAGCCGCCCGCGTCGACTGGGCCTGCGGGCCGGGGCTGAGCCTGATCGTCATGGTGTCCGTGCCGGGCGGCACCGGCTCACCGTACGCGGACCGGACCGTACGCTCGGTGTGCGGAGCGCATGCAGATCCTTCAGCTGCTGGTCTCCCCGGCGCACCGCTCGCGGACCGGCCCGGCGACGGACCGCCCGAGCTGCCGCCGGGCGACCTGTGACGACAGCCGAGGTGCGCGCACGGCCGGGCCTCTCGTCGACCGGTACGTCAACCACCCGGCCCACCGCAACGCCTCGATCACCCTCACGGCCACCGAACGGATCCCCCGACTCGGGCCGTACGAGCCGGACTTGCTCCGCACCCGGCGCAACATCCTGCTGCGCGGTGTCGACATCGACGCCTGCGGCGGCGCGACCGTCGTCCTCGCCGCGGCGGCGGACCCGTGGGACTGGCGGTGTGCAGCGCGGCCCGGCCCCGTGCCTGGATGAACACCGCCCTCGGCCCCGGTGTCCAGCGTGCCCTGCGCGGCGATGGGGAGTGCGCTGCCGCCCGCTCACCGACGGCACCCTGTCCGTCGGCCAGGCCGTGTTCGAGGTGCGCGAACCAGCGCCGGCCAGGAACCGCCCGCTGCGCGCGTAGCTGTGCGACAACACGACGGCGGCGCCGCCTCCTTGGGACGAGGAGACGGCGCCGCGCTTCTTCACACGCCTCGTGGCGTCAGACCAGCCACCCGACGAAGTGGGCGAGTCCGGCGAGGATGTCGGTGAGAAGGTTCATGGTCGTACTGCTCCTTGCGGTGTTTCCGAAAGTGGGACCTGTGCGTCGACCACGGTCTGCAGCCCGTCGTTCGCACACCGTAAGTATGGTTGTGTCACTGCCGCTCCGGCGATCTCCTGAGCGACGATCACCTGTTCCAGCGAACAACTGATCCCGTGTTCGATCGCCGGTACATCCCGTGCGTCACGGGCGGGCCGGGCCGGGCGGCGGCACCGCGCGCAGCGCCCGCAGTACCGCCCAGACGACCGAGACCAGCGGGACGGCCACGACCGCGCCGATCACTCCCGCGACGATGCTCCCCGCGATGACCGACACGGCGACGACCAGCGGATGCAGCCGGACCGCCCAGCTCATCACGAGCGGATGCAGCACATGCCCCTCCAGCTGGCCGATCACCACGATCAGTGCCAGGACGGCCGCGGCCGTGAGCGGTCCGCGTCCCGCGAGCGCGACGACCGTGGCGACGGCCAGCGCCACCGGCGACCCGACCAGCGGCACGAACGCGGCGAAGAACTCCAGCAGGGTGAGCGGCAGCGCCAGCGGCACCCGCAGCACGAGCAGTGCGATCCCGACGAGTACGGCGTTGGTGGCGGCCACGATGATGATGCCGCGCGTGTATCCCGCGAAGGCCCGCCAGGCCGCCCGCCCCGCCCGGTCCCAGGCGGGGCGGGCGGCGCTCGGCAGCAGCTCGTCCCGCATCCAGCCCCAGAGGTGCTCGCCGGAGTGGATGAAGAACACCGAGGCGAACAGCGCGAGCGCGCCCCCGGTGACCACCTCCACCGCCCGGGTCAGCCCGCTGACGGCGTTGCTGAACAGGGCCGAGCGGTGGGTGGAGAGGTAGTGCGTCACCTGGCTCTGCACATCGGACAGCCGGCCGGGACTCAGCCGGAACGGCGGCCGCCGCAACCACTGCTCGATCCGGTGCACACCGCCCCGGAACTCGCCCGCCAGCCGCCCCGACTCGCCCGCCACCGCGTTGCCCACCAGGGCGAGCAGCGCCAGCAGGACCAGTGTGCTGCCCACCAGCGCGACGGCGACGGCCAGCGGACGCGGCAGCACCCGGTCGAGCAGATCCGTCAGCGGGCGCAGTACCGAGGTCACGATCAGTGCGAGGAAGAGGGCCACCGCGATGAGCTCGAAGCTGCCGAGGACGCTGAAGACGCCGTAGACGACGATGCCGACGAGGATGAGCCGCCAGGCGTAGGCCGCGGCGACCCGCAGCCACGGCACGGTCCACTCGGCCACCGGCTCCGGCCGGGAGCGCACGGAGGCCGGCAGGCGCACCGTGTATCCGGGCCGGCTGCCCAGCACGCTCCCCGCCCGCCGCCGTCCGCCCGGCTGTGCCGCCCGCCGGCCCGCATCGCCCTCCACCGCTCACGACTCCTCTCCGTCACCTGTGCTGACGGTCGGTCACATTGAGGGAAACCGTAAGCTCCGGGCGGGGGCGCGGCTCGTGCAACGCGCCCGCGCGTACTCAGGAGCGGGCCCGGCGAGCGGGCGGCGCCGGCCCGTCGTCGTCCAGGAACGTCACCGTCTGCGCGAGCGGAGCCCGGTCGATGCGGGCGTACGGCACCGACGCGTCCTCGTGGCCGATCGACAGGCCCGCGAACAGGATCAGGTCCTCCGCCGGCGCGACGACCTCGGCGACCGTGCGGTGGTACACCGACCAGGCCATCTGCGCACAGCTGTGCAGCCCCTCGGCCCGCAGCAACACCATCACCGTCTGGAGATACATCCCGAGGTCGGCCCACTGCGGCGCGCCCATGACGCGGTCGATGTAGCACAGCAGGAGACAAGGGGCGCCGAAACAGCGCCAGTTGGCGGCGACCGCCGCCCGGCGGGCCGCCGCGTCCTCGCGCCGGATCCCGAGCGCCCCGAAACGCTGGGCGGCCGCCTCCGACCGGCGCTGCCTGTACGGCGCCTTCGGGTCCGGCGGATACATCCGGTACGCGCGCTCGTCACCGGGATCACCGGCGGCGACCCGCTCGGCGGTGCGTTTCCGCAGCTCCGCCAGCGGGGCACCGGTGAGCACGTAGACGTGCCACGGCTGGAGGTTGCCGCCCGAGGGCGAGCGCGCGGCGGCGGCCAGGACCCGTTCCAGCACCGCACGCGGAACCGGCTCGTCCGTGAAGGCCCGCACCGCCCGTCGGCTCGTCACCGCCTCGTACACATCCACGCCTACGGCCTCCCGCCCGGTCCGCTCTCCGTCCTCCGCTCCACTGACGGATACCGGGCGACGGATGTGACCGGGGGGAGTTCAGGCGGCCTTGACCTGCTGGTTACCGGCCGGGGGAGATCGGCCCGCCGCCGCAGCCGGTGGGCCACCGCGCCTGGGTCCACGCGGCCGGTGCCGGCGGCGGCCCGGACAGCGGCGATCAGGCCCGCTGCGTCGAAGACCCCGGCGGCACGGGCCGGCACGCTGTCCACGGCGTACCGCTTCTCGTGGCCCCGGACGAATCCGGCGGCCGAGTCCAGGGGGGGCGCCGTCCGCGGCGGCCGCGCCCCTGACCCGGCGGCGCGCAGCGCGACCCAGGCCGCCGTGACCTCTCTTCCCTGAGTTTCCCGCAGCTCTCCGGCCTTCGCCCAGGGCCGCCCGCGCGCTGCTGCTCGGCGCCGCGGCCGGACTGGCCCTGCCCGGTACCGCCCCGGCGCGCAGGGTACGGTCTCGATGCCCTTGGGCTCCGGTGGCAACCACAGCACCAGCTGGAGCAACACCGGCGACTTCACGTACTGCTTGATCCTCGCGGCCGAGGGCTACCGGAGCAGCGGCAACTCCAGCGTCACGAGATCTCCCGCCCCCAGCAGTCGATCGCGGCGGCCGGCGGCGCGCGGGCATGATCCACCGCGGACCCCAACACGCCGCCCAGGACTCCCGGTTGCTCCCGGTGCGCCGCCTCCGATGCCTCGAACGCCGCCCGAGGCCGCCTTTCCCGGCCCCGGGCGCGTGGGATCATGGTCCGGGTCCGTCCAGGCGGCCGGGGACATCCTGAGCGAGGGGAACCGCACATGTTCGACTTCGACGACCTGAAGAAGCTCAAGGACAAGGTCGAGGACATCGCCGAGGAGCACGGCGACAAGATCGCCGGTGGTCTGGAGAAGGTCGGTGACTTCATCGACGACCGCACCGACGGCCGGCACAGCGACAAGATCGACACGGCCGTCGACAAGGCGCAGGGCCTCGTGGAGAAGCTGGGCGAGAACGGCAGGAAGCACTGACTCCCGCTCGCCGCACGGTTCATGGTGTGCGCGCGAGGTCGAGGCAGCAGCGCACGAAGTCCCGTACGACCGGATTCCGGGCGTCGGCCGGCGCCCAGGCCACGCCCACCCGGGTCGGACTCACCCCCGTGACCGGCCGGTAGACCACGCCGGGGCGGGCGTAGAAGCGCGCGGCGGACTCGGGCGCGAGGGCGATGCCGTAGCCGCTCGCGATGGCGCTCAGCCAGTCGTCGGGCTGCTCGGTGACCGCGCCGATCCGGACCGGCCGGCCCTCCCGTTCACCGGCGGCCAGCCAGTGGTCGCGCCATGCCCCGGTCTGCTCCGGAGCGGCGACGAACGGCTCGTCCCACAGTTCCCGGAAGGCGATCTCGCGGCGCCCTGCCAGCGGATGCCCGCTCGGCAGCGCCACCCAGCGCGCCTCACGGAAGAGCACCTCCACGCGCAGCGCGTCCTGGCCCGGGAACGGCAGCCGGAGCAGTGCCGCGTCCACCTCGCCGTCGGCCAGCCCCGCGCTCGGGTTCGTCCAGGACGCCTGCCGCAGCTCGGCCCGCCAGCCGGGCCGCCGGCGGGCGAACTCGGCGACGACGTCCTGGGTCGCCTCGTTGGCCGCGCTGGCCACGAAACCGACCCGCAGCACCCGCGCGGACTGTCGGCCGGCCGCCCGCGCGGCCCGCAGGGCGCCGTCCCAGGAGGCGAGCAACTGCGGGGTGCGGCTGGCCAGTTCACGCCCCGCGTCGGTCAGTGCCATCCCGGCGTGGGAGCGGTCGAAGAGCCGCACGCCGAGCTGGTTCTCCAGCTGCCGGATCTGCTTGGTCAGCGCCGGCTGGGACACGAACACGCGCTCGGCGGCACGGGTGAGGCTGCCCTCCTCGGCGACCACGAGGAACGAGCGCAGCAGACGCGTGTCGATGTCCATTCCCGCAGATTAGCCATTCCTGTGAGTTATAGATGCTGGTATTGGACGGCATGGCGAGCGTCCGGTGAGGGTGGAGACATGGACATCACCGATGTGACCCTCACCTGCGCGGCCGTGCTGGCCAACGCGGGCATCGCCGCCGCCGACGTCGTGCGGGCGCCGTTCGTGCTCGCCAACTCGGCCGAGGTCGGCGTACCGCGCACCTGGCTCCCCGTGCTCGCCGCGCTGAAGGCGGCCGGAGCGGCCGGGCTGCTCCTCGGGCTGCTCGGGGCGCGCCCCCTGGGGATCGCCGCCGGTGCCGGTCTCGTGCTCTTCTACGTCGGGGCGGTGATCGCCCACGTCAGGGCGCGGGTGTTGCGCACGATCGCCTTCCCTGGGCTGTTCCTCGCCCTGGCCGCAGGCGCCCTGGCAGCTGCTGTGAGCCGCTGACCGGCGCCGTCACGGCAGGCGTTCCAGGGCCACCAGGGCCGCGTCGTCGCCGAGGTCGCCGTCGACGTGGTGCAGGAGGTCACGGCGCAGGGCGGCCACCATCGCCTCCAGCGGCCGGCCCGCGTGCGCGCGCACCCGGGCGGCCAGATCGTGGAAGCGGCCCCGGCGGTCGCGGCCCTCGATGAAGCCGTCGGTGTACAGGACGAGACGGTCACCCGGGCCGAACGGTACGTCCTGTGCGGTGAGCGGGGTGTCCAGCAGATCGCCGAGTCCGAGCGGCGCTCCCGGCTGTTCGGGCGCGCAGGGGCGCACCTCGCCCCCGCGCACGACGTAGGGCTCGGGGTGGCCGCAGTGCACGACGCGGGCCACGGCCTCGCCGGGCGGGAACTCCACCAGCAGCGCCGTCGCGAACCGCTCCGTGAACAGGGCGCCCGGCTCGGGGTCGCCGGACGGTTCCGGGTCCGGTGCGCCGTCCAGCGCGGCGATGTGCCGACGGGCGCGGGCGTCCAGTTGCTCCGCCGCTCGCGTCAACGACGGTTCGCGGTAGGCGAGTTCGCGGAAGGCGCTGAGCAGGGTCGAGGTGGCGCCGACGGCCGGCAGCCCCTTGCCGCGCACGTCGCCGATCAGGACGCGGGTGCCGTACGGGGTGCGCAGGGCCTCGTAGAAGTCGCCGCCGATCCGGGCCTCCGACTCCGCCGGCAGGTACACCCCGGACAGCGCGAGCGAGTCGATCCGCCGGGGGAGCGGATGCATCAGGGCGCGCTGCGCGGTCTCGGCGACGGAGCGCACCTGGCGCAGCTGCCGCTCCCGGCGCTGCCGCAGCGTGCACGCGGCCAGCGAGGTGAGTCCGACGACGACCAGGCTGGCGAGGGCGACGACCGCGTCCGGATGTCCGAGGCTGCCCGCCTCCCACTGGAGCAGCACCGTGATCACGAGCACGGCGCACGCGAGCGTCGCCGTGGCCCGCCGGGAGAGCAGTACGGCCGCCAGCACGGGGACCGCGGCGAGTACGGGCGCGACGTGCAGCCAGTCCGGGGTGAGCACGTCGATGACCGTGACGACCGCCATGAGCAGCACCGGAGCGGGGACGAGGAGCCCGCGCGGGCGGAACCGGCGGGGCCAGGGCGTCGGGATGGCCCGGGGCGGGCGCTGTGCGACGCCTCCGGTGGTGGTTTCCCGCAGGTCGGCGGGGTGGTCCGGGGCGTGATGGGTGGGATGGGTCATCGTCGTGGGGTGTGCCGTAGCGGGTGGAGGATCCGGAGGGTCCGGGCGGTGGGGGCCGGCGCCGGTTCGGACAGGGAGTTCAGGGCCGACTCCAGGGGCCGTAGGAGGCGCTGGTCCGTACCCGCCGCGGGCGGGTGGTCGCGGGCCGGGGTGCCGAGCCGGGCGAGGGCGTGCCGGGCGGCGGGCAGCGCGGGGTGCGGCCGGCCGCCACGGCAGGAGTAGGCGCACAGGGCGGTCGTCCGCAGCAGGCGCGCGTACGGCCGCGAGAAGCCACGGTCGTCGGCGGCGCCGGACTCCGTGTCGAGGAGCCGGCCCGTCGTCGTCACCTGCCCGGCGACGCCGGTGAGTGTGCTCAGTACCCGGTCGTCCAGGTGCCAGCGGCGGCGCCGGGCGGTCGGCCGCAGGTTCCAGCGCATGCTCTCGTGCGCCTCGTCCACGGCGGTGCGGGCCCGGCCGAGTACCGTGTCGAGATCGTCCTCCCAGGACGCTCCGAGCACGTTCCGCGGCTGTTCGCGCCGTACGACCGCGTCGGCCAGGCCGTCGAGGTGCCGGGCGACCAGCAGCCGCAGGTCCTCCAGCGCCCGCTCGGCGGACCGCACGCGCACGGCGGGGAGGAGCAGCGCGCTGCAGCCCAGGCCGAAGGCGATGCCGACCGCGATCTCCGCGAGGTGGGTGATCAGCTCGCCGGGGTGGCGGCCGTGCACCAGGGCGAACGTGAGCACGGCGGTCATCGGGACGTGCACGCCGTGATGGCCGAGGAACCCGTGCCGGGCCAGCAGTGCGGAGGCGAAGACGACGAGTGCGAGTCCGGCCATGCCGGGTCCGGCGTACAGCGCCCCGGGCACCGCCAGGAGGACGCCGAGCAGGCATCCGGCGGCGTAGCGCCCGGCGGCACCGACCGTCGCCACCACCGTCGTCTCGACCACGAGCAGGGCCGCGACGGCGCCCGCGTACGGGGCGGAGACGTGGAGCAGCGTCACACAGGTCTGCCAGGTCAGCCCGGCCGCGACGGTCGCCCGCGCGGCCTCGGCGGCACCGGCCCGGCGGATCCGGGAGATGAGGGCGGACAGCTGCGCGCGGTGCATGGCGGGGCCGTCTCCTTTCGGCATCGGGTGTCGGCAGGGGGCTCTGCCGGAAGGGTGCCGGGCTGCCCAGGATAAACGGACAAACGGGGCGTACCGCAAATAAGGATTATGTAGGGATCCTTATTCAAACCTCAACGAAATGGCCGATGTTCGCGGCCGGCGCGGCGCGCGCGAATCGCGCGCGCCGGCCCGTCCGTGACCGGGGGATTCCGCCCGCCCGCCCTGAACTTGTCTGGTCAAGTTTGGTCGTGGTTCTTCCGCTCGACAGCGGCGGCCACTACTCATGTCCCGTTCGATGCGCACAGTCAGGCCGTGCGGCGACAGCAGTGCACGGCATTCTCACGAACGGGACGAGGTATTACGCATGCGACTGCGCTGGAGATCCCTCGGCGGGCTGCTCGCCCTCCTCGGCGCACTGATCGTCGCCGCCCCCGCACCCGCGCAGGCGGCCGGGAACAGCGGCAACCTCATCGTCAACGGCGATGCGGAGAGCGGTGGTTACTGCACCGGTGACTGGTCGGCCGCCACCACGGTGCCCGGCTGGACCACCGAGGCGGGCAGCCCCGACGTCATGTGCCACTCGGTCGCCTCCTTCGGCCTGCCCGGTGACGGCCAGGCACCCGGCAAGGCCTTCTTCGGTCCGGGCAACTTCGGCGACGGGGCGATGACCCAGACCGTCGACGTCCACTCGGCCGCCTCGGCCATCGACGCGGGCGGGGTGCACTACGACCTGTCCGGCTGGCTCGGCGGCTGGACCACCTACGGCGGGTACGTCGCGGTGAGCCTGCACTTCCACGACGGCGCCGGTCACCCCCTCGGCACCCCCGCCGAGCTGCCGACGGTCTCCGCCTCCGACCGCGGCCTCGCCACCGAGTTCCTCGCCCGCTCCGCCACGGGCGCGGTCCCCGCCGGCACCCGCTCCGTGCAGGTGGAGGTGCAGTTCCTGGCGACGTCCCACGAGACCGGCTACCTCGACAACCTCTCCCTCACGCTGGACACCCCGGTCGCCGCGCCCGCCCCGCTCGCGCCGCCCGTCTCCAAGGTCCCGGGCTACGACCACGTGTTCACGGTCATGATGGAGAACACCGACTACTCCGAGGTCATGAACGACCCGGCGGACACGCCGTACATGCACAGCCTCATGGCCCAGGGCGCCACGCTCACCGACCACCACGCCGTCTACCACCCGAGCGACGAGAACTACCTCGCCGTCGCCGGCGGCGACACCTATGCCAAGGGCGCCACGTACTTCCCGAACATCAACTCCCCCCAGCGCAACCTCGGCGACACCGTCGAGGCGGCCGGCAAGACCTGGAAGGCCTACGAGCAGGGCATGGGCACACCCTGCAACACCAAGAACAACAACGACAGTTACTACGAGCCCGACGACGCGCCCTTCATCAACTACACCGACATCAGCGGCAACGCGTCGCGCTGCGCGGCCCACCTGTTCGACACCACGCAGCTGACCACCGACCTGAAGTCCGCCGCCACCACGCCGAACTTCTCCTGGATAGCCGCCGACGACTACTACGACGGCGAGGCCTCCGGCAACGGCAGCGCCACCAGCCTGAAGACCCAGGACGGCTGGCTCAAGCAGACCCTCGCCCCGGTCCTCGCCTCCCCGGCCTGGACCCAGGACCGCTCGCTGCTCATCCTGACCTGGGACGAGAGCCAGAACGAGGGCTACGACCACGTGGCCACCACGCTCGTCGGCTCCCAGGGCACGGTCCCGGCCGGCACCAGCAGCCCCGCCCACTACGACCACTACGGCATCGCCCGCACCATCGAGGCCGCTCTCGGCCTGCCCGGCCTGACGGCCAACGACACCTACGCCACCCCGCTCAACGCCGCGTTCGCCCCGTCCACCGCGACCACGCCGACGCTCACCGCCGGTCTGAACGCGGTCACGTCCGGCGGCAACGTCACCTTCCGTTACGCGGTGCCGTCGTCGGCCCAGGCGAACGCCAAGAACTGGATCGGCGTCTACCCGGCGGGCGTGACCCCGGGCACGCAGTCGTCGCGCACCTGGGCCTACGCCCCGAACGCCAGTGGCGCCCTGACCTTCTCCACCGGCTCGTTCGGCGGCGCCGGGACGTACGACGTGTACTACCTCGCCGACGACGGCTACACGGTCCTCGCCGGACCGTTCACCGTGACCGTCGGCTGACCCGGCCGCGCCGCACCGGGCGCGCACCGCTCCCCGGCCCGTCCGGTGCGCGGTGCGCGCCCCTCGGATCACCGGCCGGGGGGGGGCGGCCACGCGGGCAGGCTCGGCGTGGCGGCGGTCAGGCGAGACCGGACCGGTGGGCGTACAGGGCCGCCTGGACCCGGTTCTCCAGGCCCAGCCGGGTCAGGATGCGGTTGACCCGGCTCTTCACCGTCGCCTCGCTCAGGCCCAGCTCCGCCGCGATCCGGGCGTTGGACAGCCCGCGCGCGACCAGCACGAGAACCTGGACCTCACGCTCGGTCAGCGTCACGTCCGCCGGCCCGGCCGCGGGCGCCCTCGGCAGGAGCGCGGGCGGCAGCGCCGTGACGGTGTCGATCAGGCGCCGGGCGACGGTGGGTGCGAGGACCGGCTCGCCCGAGGCCGCCGCGCGCAGCGCCTCGGCGAGCTGCTCGGGCCGGCTGTTCTTCAGCAGAAAGCCGACGGCCCCGGCACGCAGGGCCGCGTGCACGTACTCGTCCAGGTCGAACGTGGTCAGCACCAGCACGCGGGGCACCGGCCCCGGACCCGGCCACTGACGCACGATCCGCCCGGTCGCTTCGACGCCGGTCGTGCCCGGCATCCGTACGTCCATCAGCACCACGTCCGGGCACAGGGCCACGGCCTGGGCGACGGCCTGTTCACCGTCGCCCGCCTCCCCGACGACCGACAGCCCCTCGCGCCGGTCGATGACGAGCCGCAGCGCGGTCCGCACGATCTCCTGGTCGTCCACGACGAGCACCCGCACGGTCATCGGCGCTCCCGCGAGGCGACGGGCTGCGGCGCCCGGGGCGCCCGCGCGGACAGGACGGCGCGCAGCCGCCAGCCGCCGTCGGGGCGCGGGCCGGCGTCCAGCTCGCCGTCGAAGGCCGCCACGCGCTCCCGCATCCCGACGAGCCCCCGCCCGGCGCCGGGCACCGGCCGGTGGTCCGGGCCCGGCGGCCCGTTCTCGACCTCGACCGTGAGCCGCGTGGCGTCACCGCACACGGCGATCCGTACGGCGACCGGGCCGGCGTGCTTGACCGCGTTGGTCAGCGCCTCCTGGACGATCCGGTAGGCCGAGACCTGCATCCCGGCGGGCGCCGCCGAGCTCACCTCGACGTGGCAGGCGACACGGCAGCCCGCCGAGGTCGCGACGCCGACGAGCCGGTCGAGACCGTCCAGGGACGGTTCGGGCGTGAGATCGTGTGCGCCGTCGCCGAAGGAGAGCAGCCCGAGCAGCCGCCGCATCTCGGTGAGCGCCGTGTCGGCGGTGCACGCGATGACCCCGACGCCGCGCGCGGCCTCCTCCTGCTGGAGCGGACCGGAGGTGAGCACGTCCTCGGCGGCCCGCGCCTGCAGGGCGATCGCGCTGACGTGATGGGCGACGACATCGTGGAGGTCGCGGGCGATGCGGGCGCGCTCGGTGAGCACGGCCTGCCGGGCGTTGAGCTCCTGTTCGGCCGTGAGCCGTCGGTTCAGCTCGCGCAGCCGGGCCGCGTCCGTGTCGATCCGGCGTCGGCCGTATCCCAGCAGCCACGCCAGCGCGAAGAAGAACACGAACGTCGTGGCGCTGATCGGCTCCAGCGAGCCGAGCCGCGGCGGCTCCCAGTGCCCGGACAGGGCGTCCGTGACCGTCGCCGAGAGGAGGCTGAGCAGCGCGAGCGGCCCGCTCACCGACGCGCGTGCGTACCGGGCGACGGCATAGACGCCGAGCATCAGCAGGAAGGGCCCCGGCACCTTCGACGGGACGGCGCCGAGCGCCTGGAACAGGACGTACAGCCCGGTCATCGCCGCGAGCACGGCACGCGGCGCCGTCCGCCGCCACAGCAGCGGCACGGTCTGCGCGCCCCACAGCACCACACCCCAGCCGGGCGGCTCGGGCGATCTGTGCAGCACCGTGGCCATGTCGAACAGCGTCAGCCCCCCGACCCACACGGCGTCCGTCAGCCGCGGTCGGGCGGCGAGCCGGCGTTGCACGGCTCGGGGCAGGGCGTTCACCTGGGCACTCATCTCGGTCCGTCAGGCTAGACGACACGGGGGCGGCCCGGATCCTCCGCCGGGCGCACATCGAAAGATGCGTCGGTACGCCCCAGGATCGCCACCGGGCCCGATCCGCGGCCGGACCGTCCCGCCCTACCGTCCCGGCCATGACGAACGACCTGACGAACGACCTGACCAACGACATGACAGGCACAGCCGTACAGAACCTGCCCCCCTCGGCGACCGCACGGCCGGCCCGTTCCCGCCGGCGCATCTGGCCCTTGCTCCCGCTCGGCACCCTCGCGATGCTCTTCGCGGTCGGCGGCCGGTGGGACATCGCGGTCGCGGCCTGGGTCTTCCCCGTCCTGCTGCTGCGCTTCACCCGCCTGAGCCGCGTCTGGCCGGGAGCGCTGTGGATCTGGGCGGCGCACTGCGCGGCCGCCGTCTTCTGGGTCCAGGAGTCGGCGATCGGCTTCAACGCCGTGGTGTCCGCCGGCGCGCTGGCCCTGGCCGCCCTCCAGACCCTGCCGTTCCTCGCCGACCGGCTGCTGACACCCCGGCTGCGCCCGGTGCCGGCGAGTCTGGTCTTCCCGGCCGGTGTCGCCGCCGTCGAGTTCCTGATCACCGTGGTGTCCCCGTTCGGCACGGCGTACGGCTCGCTCGCCGTCACCCAGCACGCGGACCTGCCGCTCCTCCAGGTCGTCGCGGTCACCGGTCCCTGGGGCGTCGGATTCCTCGTCGGCCATGCCGCGAGCACCGTCAACCGCCTCTGGGAGGGCGCGTCCTGGCGCAGCGCCCGGGCCTGTACGGCCGTGCTGCTGAGCGTCCTGCTCGCAGGCGGCGCCCGGCTCGCCTTCTTCCCGCCCCAGAGCACGACCGTACGCATCGCGGGCGTCACCGCCGACCGCACGGTCACCGACGCACTCGACGCCACGCTCGCCCGGTTCGCCGACCGCCCCGGAGGCGTCGCCGCCGCGCCCGCGACCGCAGTGCGGCCCGCGATGACGGCGGTCGAGGACGACCTGCTCGCGGCCACCCGCCGCGAGGCCGCCGCCGGCGCGAAGATCGTGATCTGGCCCGAGGAAGCCGTCCGGACCCGGGAGGCCGACGAGGCCGCCGCCATCGCCGCCGCGCGACGGCAGGCCCGCAGCTCGGGTGTCTACCTGGAGATCGGCGTCCGCGTCTACAGCACCACCGCGCCCGCCTTCGGCCGCGACGAGGCGATCCTCGTCGACCCCCGCGGCACGGTGCTCGGTACCTACCAGAAGGCCCACCCCATCCCCGGCTCGGAAAAGTACACGCCCGGCGACGGCCACGTCCCCGTCGTCCGCACGCCCTACGGCCGCATCGCGAGCGTCATCTGCTACGACGCCGACTTCCCCGCCCTGATGCGGGTCCGGGCCGACATGATGCTCGTCCCCTCGCACGACTGGAGGCAGTACGGCCGCGCGCACACCGACAAGGCCGCGGTGAGCGCCGTCGAGGGCGGCCACGCCCTGATCCGCCAGGACGCCGAGGGGGTCTCGGCCGCCTACGACGCCGAGGGACACGTCCTCGCCGCCTCCGACTACTTCGCGACCGACCGGCGAGACCGGCAGACGATGGTCGCCTACGTCCCGGTGCGCGGCGTGACGACGGTCTACGACCGCATCGGGGACACCTTCGCATGGCTCTGCCTGACCACGCTGGCGGCGCTCACGGTCACCGCCGCCGTCCGGCCCCGCCGCCCGGCGGACCGCTGAGCCGCTAGGCGATCGCCGCGCGGGCCGTGCGCTCCACCAGGGAGACGCCCTCGGCCATGGAGGCGCTGCCGTTCGACAGGACCACGACGAGGTACCGGTGTCCGTTCACGGTGACCTGCCCGATGCTGTTGACGTCCCACAGGCCGGACGTGACGCGCTGGAGCCAGCCGTTCTTCAGCGCCTGCCGGGAGCCGGCGGCCGAGACGCCCCAGCTCTGCTCGGGCACCACCTGGCTCATCAGGGTGCTGATGTACGCCCGGGACCCGGTGCTCAGCGCGGAGGCGCCGGTCTTCGCCGCCGTGCCGTCCGCATCGCCGTCGAACACGGCGCGCAGCAGCCGTATCTGGTCGCCGGCGGTGGTCCGGGTCAGCCCCCACCTGCCGCCGGGGTCACTGGTCGTCGAGGTCAGCCCCAGCCGCTTGTTGGCCGCCGCCAGCCCGTCGGCCTGCCCGATCTGCCGCCACAGGGCGTCGGCCGCCGCGTTGTCGCTCTGTTTGATCATCGGCTCGGCGTGCGCGCGCTCCTGCGCGGTGAGTTCGCGGCCCGCGTCCTGTGCCTGGAGCAGCACGGCCGCGAGGATGTCGACCTTGACGATGCTGGCGGTGTCGTACGCGGTGTCCTCGCCGTGCACGACGGGCGAGCGGCCGGTGCCGTCCAGGTCGAGCACGGCGGCGGTGGCGTGGGCCGGAGTGCCGGCGGGCGCGGAGGCGGCGGACGCCGTGGCCGGATGCAGCGCACCGGTGGTCAGGAGGGTCGCGGCCGCGGCCAGCAACAGGCCGGTCCGGGCGCGGGTGGTGAGGGACGGCATGGCCCGGAACGTATCCGGTACGGGCACCGGACGACATGACAGCCGTCACCTTTGCCCCGTTTTGCTAGAGATTGTGAAATGAGCCACCGGAATGCCGCGGAACCCCCAAGGGGCGGAATGCGGCGTACGGACCGGCCACTCGGCGGCGTGTACGCGCGGCCGGGCGGTGCCCCTCGCCTATCGTCGGCCGGACAACCGACATCCGGAGTGATGATGGAGAAAACGGATGAAATGGTTGGTGTGGCCGAGGGTGTGGCGGTGGTCCCCGTCGAACCGCCCGTGCGCCGCATCCGGCCGTGGCCGCACGGCGCCGTCCTCGCGATCGCGGCCGCAGCCGCAGCCGTCCTCCTCCTCGCCGGCACCCGGTGGCTGAACCAGCCCGCCGCTCAGGCCTGGCGCACCGTCTGCCTCGCCATCACCGTCCAGGCGCTCCCCTTCCTGCTCCTCGGCACCGCGCTGTCCGGCGCCATCAACGCCTTCGTGCCGGCCGAGCTGTTCACCAGGGTCCTGCCCAGGCGAGCCGCCCTCGCCGTGCCGGTCGCCGGGGTCGCGGGCGCGGTGCTCCCGGGTTGCGAGTGTGCCTCCGTGCCCGTCGCCAACAGCCTGATCCGGCGCGGTGTCACCCCGGCCGCCGCCTTCGCCTTCCTGCTCTCCGCGCCGGCCATCAACCCCGTGGTGCTGACCGCCACCGCCGTCGCCTTCCCGGGCAACCCCGCGATGGTCGCCGCCCGGCTGCTCGCCTCCCTCGCCACCGCCGCCGTGATGGGCTGGCTGTGGCTCTGGCTGGGCAAGGAACGGTGGCTGCGCCCCGTGCTGCGCCACGGGCACACCGGCCACCGGCACGGCAGCAGCCGCTGGAACGAGTTCCGGCTCGGCTTCCAGCACGACTTCCTGCACGCCGGGGGCTTCCTGGTGCTCGGCGCCATGGCCGCCGCCACCTTCAACGTCGCGGTGCCGCGCTCCGTCCTCGACACCTTCTCCGGCTCGCCCTGGCTGTCGGTGTTCTTCCTGGCCGGGCTCGCCGTCCTCCTCGCGGTCTGCTCGGAGGCCGACGCGTTCGTCGCCGCCTCGCTCGCCGGGTTCTCGCCGACCGCCCGGCTGGCGTTCATGGTGGTCGGCCCGATGGTCGACCTCAAGCTCATCGCCCTCCAGGCGGGCACCTTCGGGCGCGCCTTCGCCTGGCGGTTCTCCACGGCCACCACCGTGGTGGCGGTGGCCGCGAGCGTCCTGATCGGGGGTGCGCTGTTGTGAGACGCCCCGTACAGACCCTGCTGCTGACCCTGACCGGCATCGGCCTGCTCCATGCCACCCTGTTCACCGACATCTACCTGCGCTACGTCAAGTCCGGGCTGCGCCCCCTGCTGATCGTCTCCGGGGCGGTCCTGCTGCTGCTCGGCCTGGCCTCGGCGGCCCTCGGGGACGGACGGGAGCGGACGTACGACGACGACGGCCGGGAACCCACCCCCGACCACGGCTCCGGCCACGGTCATGGACATGGACATGGCCACGATCACTCCGGCGCCCCGCGCGTCGCCTGGCTGCTCTTCCTGCCGGCACTGAGCCTGCTCTTCTACGCCCCGCCCGCCCTCGGTGCGTACACCGCGGCCCGCTCGAACGCCAAGCCGGTCAGCGTGCAGAAGAAAGGATTCGCTCCGCTGCCCGCGACCTCACCTCTGCCGCTCACCCTCACGGACTTCACCCGGCGCGTCCAGCAGGACCGCAGCCTGGCCATCAGGAACCGCGCCGTCCGGCTCACCGGGTTCGTCACCCCGGCCGAGGACGGCGACGGCTGGTATCTGACCCGCATCATCTTCACCTGCTGCGCCGCCGACTCCCAGACCGTCAAGGTCCGCGCGTACGGCACCGAGGCACCCTCCGCCGACACCTGGCTCGCGGTGACCGGCACCTGGCATCCCCACGGCGCCCTCGGCACGGGGACCGCCGAGGCGGCACTCGACGTCACGGACGCCCGCCCCGTCGCCCAGCCGGTCAACGCCTTCACCGACGACCTGCCGCTCACCCCGTCGTAGCCCGGCGCGCGGCGGCGATGACGGGCGTACGGCCGGTGCCCGGCCGGTCGGTGAGCAGGACGCCCGTGACCAGGTCGGGGCGGATACGCACGGCGTGGTCCCCGCCCTCCCGGCCCTCCCGCGCCGCCCAGGGCTCAAGCCGGGCTCGGATACGGGCCACCTCCCCGGGGTCGGTGACGAGGCGGGCGCGCCCGGTCACCACCACGCTCCAGCCGAGCCGGGTGTCCGGGTCGATCGCGTCGGCCTCGTAGGCGACGACGACGCCCTGGGCCTCGTCCTGCCGGGCGTGCGTGGTGAGCGCGACGCCCTCGTGGGTGCGGATGACGATGTCGCCGCCGTCGAGGACGTGGCTGACCGGGCGGACCGCCGGCAGGGCCTGGCGGGTGAAGACGATCCTGCCCAGGGGCACACTGCCCAGCAGCCGCAGCGCCTCGACCCGGTCGAGGCCGACGCACAGACGGGCGGGGAGGTCGTTACTGGTCATGGCCGGCTTCTTCGTGGATGGGTGGTCTTTCCCCTCGGGGACCGCGGCGCCCCCGGCGCGTCGCCATGCCATGCGCGGAGCGGCACCGCGGGGGTCGGTACCGCTCCTGATCCCACCGTGGCCCCTCGCCCCCGGCTTCGGGCAGTGCCCTTATGACCCTTTCCGGGGCCGGACGTCCCGGCGGCACCGGTCTTTTGCGCTCTCGCCCCGCCGCGATCCGCAATGAGGTGCACGATGGAGTCGTGGCACCCGCCGCTCGCCCGGCGGTGGAGAGGAGGCGGTGACGATGGCCCGGACACCTCCCACGACGGTCACACCGGTACGGCTGTGGCGGTGGCGGAGCAACCCGCTGCGGCGGCACAGTGACGTCATCGAGGCCTGGATCATCCTCGCCACCTGGGTGTTCGCCCTCCTCTGCGGGGCCGTCGCCGGCCTCGCGGCGGCGCACAACGCCGACGCGGCGTTCTCCGCCCGGCGGGCCCACGTGCACGCGGTGCACGCCGTGATCACCGATGACGCGGCACGGACCACCGCCTCCGGTACCGGCTACGACGACGGACGGGTCTGGGCCACCGTGCGCTGGACGGACGCGCACGGCGCGGTGCACACCGACCGCGCGAAGGTCGACCCCGGCGCCCCCGCCGGCTCCCGGATCACGGTCTGGACGAACAGTGCGAACCGGGTCGCCTCCCCACCGGTGACCGGCGCCGCGGCCGACCTCCAGTCGGCTCTCACCGGCGCCCTCGTCGCCCCGACGGTCGGCGCGGCGGTCTGGGTCGTGGGGTGGGGCGTTCGCACCCGGCTCATCCGGCGCCGCATGGCCGAGTGGGACGAGGAGTGGAAGCAGATAGGGCCGCGGTGGGGCAACTTCAGCGGCGGCCGGGGCTGACGGTACGCCCCGTACGCCCGTCGGTGCGGCCTCGCCGGTGTTCCGGCAGCCAGGCACGACAGGGCGGGAAGGGCCACCCGCTTCTCGTGGGTCCGGATTGCGCGGTGCACGGTTCCCGACCGCTTCTCCGCGTCTGTCTCGGTCCTTCCCGCCACTACCAGCACACCACGGAAACCGCTCGCCCACCAGGGGTGCCCTGCTCCGTCCGACGGCCCGACCCGACCCGTGTCACCCACACGGGTCGTTCCACCGTCTCCCGGTCGCCCCGGCGCATGACCGGAGCGGGGCCGGTGAGACCTCTGGCATGGAGAATCCGGCTCCGGGAGACCCGTTCCCGGCCCAGCGCACCCCGTACGGCCCCGACACCGTGTTCACGGCCGACTTCACCTCCGAACGCCAGTGGGTGGCGGGCCGCACCTGGGCGTATCCGGGCGGGGGCCCGGGGAACCCGGGCGACGACAAACTGGACCACCTGGTCTCCGACCCCGCTTACTCCCGCTCCGGCCTCTTCAAGGCCACCCGGCGCCCGGACGGCGACTGGGACACGGGCCTGCTGACGACCGAGGGCAGCGCGGAGGCCTTCATGCTCCGCGCGGGAGACGTCCTGGAAGCCCGGGTACGGCTGCCCCGCGCGGTCGGCGCCTGGCCGGCGATCTGGACCTGGCGCGACGGCGACCAGGAGATCGACGTGTTCGAGTACCACCCGGACCATCCCGACCTCCTGGAGTTCGGCAACCACGTCCGCGGCACCGGCCACCACGTCCGCGATCCCGGCGTCGGCCCCGGCGCCTGGGTCGACCTGCGTACCGAGTTCGGCGCCCGCTCCGTCGTCTGGTCGGTGAACGGCATCCGGGCCTGCGCCGACGGCCGGGGGGTGGGCCACGACTGGCGGGCGTACCTCATCGTCAACCTCTCGGTGTGCGCCGGGCGTTACCACCCCGCCCCCGCCCCGGACAGCACGGAGCTGGCCTTCGAGGTGAGCGGTCTCGTCGTGCACCGCCCGCAGCCGGCCGGCCCCGGGCCCGCCCCGATGATCATCGGCTGATCACCGGCCGAAGAACACCGGCAGTCGGTCCGTGCTCACAGGGGCGTCGCCGCGCGCAGCAGGAGCAGGAGCGTCACCGCCGAGTTGGCCGAGAACATCGCGGAGAGTGCGGCTCCGGCCGCCGCTGTCCACAGGGCGAGGCCCACCGCCGTGAAGAGGGACGGCCAGGCACGGCCGCTCGGTGCCGGAGCGAGCAGCGCGGCGACCCGGCGGGGGAGCGGGCCGGGGGCGGCCAGCGCGGCGAGGGCCGGTGCGGGGGCCGGGCGGGACACGAGCGCGGCGGTGCCGATCGCGCGGGCCACGGCCTTGCGGCTGCCGACCGCCCGAGCCGCCTCCTCGTCCGCCCAGCGCTCGGCCGTGTAGGCGACCGCCGTCCGCAGCGGGCGCAGGAACGGATTGGCGCAGGCGGCGAGTTGGACGAGCAGCAGATGCCGGTGGTGCCGGGCGAGCAGATGACTGCGCTCATGGGCGAACAGGGCGCGGCGTTCACGCGAGGAGAGACAGCCGAGCATCGCCGTGGACACCACGATCCGGTCGCGCGGGCCGCCGGGCAGCGCGTAGGCGTACGGCCGGGCGTCCGGCAGCACGGCGACCTGGGTGGGCGGCAGCCCCCGGAGCGCCGCGTGGGCCCGTCGCCGTACCCGGCGATGGCGCAGCAGGGCGCGGCCACAGCCGGTGACGACCGCGAGCAGCGCGGGGATCGCGGCCTTGCCCGCGACCTCGTGCCGGGGCACGCTCTCGCGCACCTCGGGGTCCGACCAGCCGTCGGGCAGGGGATTGCCGGGCAGCTGGGCCGTGCCGACCACCATCAGCAGCGCCAGGCACACCGTGCTGCACAGCACCATGACGGTGGACACCCAGGTCAGCAGCACGGTCGCGGTGCGCGGATGGAGGCGCTGCTCGGCCAGGCGCGCGATCGGCCAGGCCGTGAGGGGTAGCACCAGGGGGAGGAAGACGAAGATTCCCATCGTCGCTCGACTCTTGACTCTTGACTCTCGGCTTTCGTCCTCAGTCCTCGTCGGTGGCCTGGTCCAGCAGCTCGCGCAGCACCTGTTCGTCACCCTCGGGCAGCGCGGTGATGAAACTGGCCAGCACCGCACGCCGGTCCTGCTCGCCGTCGAGGACCTTGCGCATCTTCAGCGCGGCCAGCCCGGCCTCGTCCGCGGTGGGCAGCCACACGAACGACCGGCCCTCGCGCCGGCGCGTCACCGCGTGCTTGGCCAGCAGCCGGGCCAGGACCGTCATCACGGTCGTGTAGGCGAGGTCGGCGGCCAGCCGGTCCTGCACCCAGCCGGCGGTCACCGGGCCCCCGGCCTCGTGCAGTGCCGCGAGCACCTGTGTCTCCAGCGCGCCCTGCGCCCTGCGCGGCCGGCGCGGATCCGGGTGCGTCACCCGCTGTCTCCCTTCTGCCGGAGGTCTGCCGGAGGAACGTCACATCGTACCGAGCCGCCGGTCATGGCCGGTTTCCGCTCCTGATGGCAGTGTCCCTCGCGCCGCGCCCACCCGTTGCTTCTACAGTGTTGTAGATTCAGGCGGGCAGGCGGCGGTGTGCAACGGCCGGGTCAGTCGCGGGAGTTGCCGAACAGGAGGCGGTAGCCGATGAGCAGCACCAGAGAACCGCCGATCGCCGCACCCCAGGTGTAGAGGTCGAAGAAGTGCTTCTCCACCGGGCGGTGGAGGAAGCGGGCGGAGAGCCAGCCGCCGATGAACGAGCCGGCGATGCCGATGAGGGTGGTGCCGATGAAGCCGCCCGGGTCGCGGCCCGGCAGCAGCAGTTTGGCGATGGCTCCGGCGGCCAGGCCCAGGATGATCCAGCCGATGATGCCCACGGTGTTGCCTTCCGGTCGATTGCGTGTTCGGGCAAGCCTAGGGGCGGTTGACGTGGGCACACAGTCGTCGTAGGCCTCTGGTGATGTCCCGTCGAGGTTCTGCTACATGATTAAGACATTGCGCAACTGGGGAACCGGAAGACTCCCGGTTGCGTTGATCGTGATGGACGCGAGAAGCGTGAGCGGCTGCGGAGGGTGTGGATGAGTGTCTCCCTGACCAAGGGCGGCAATGTGTCGCTGGGCAAACAGGCGCCCGGTCTGACTGCTGTGACGGTCGGGCTGGGCTGGCAGGCGAACACGGAGTACGAGCTGGATGCCGGCGCGTTGCTCTGTGACGCCTCGGGCCGGGTGCTGTCCGACGAGCACTTCGTCTTCTTCAACAACCTGACCAGCCCCGACGGTTCGGTCCGCCACGGCGGCGGAGGCGGTCCGGCCGTCGGCGACGACCAGCGGATCCGGATCGATCTGACCCGGGTCCCGGCGCAGGCCGAGAAGATCGTCTTCCTCGTGTCCCTCTACGACGCCGCGAGCCGGGGCCAGGCCTTCGGGCAGGTGCTCCGCGCGCACATCCGCGTCCTGGACGAGGACGGCGGCGCCGAACTCGTCCGCTACGACCTCGCGTCCGGCAGCCTGTCGGCCGAGACCGCCCTGGTCTTCGGCGAGTTGTACCGGCACGGCGCGGACTGGAAGTTCCGCGCGGTCGGCCAGGGGTACGCCTCGGGCCTCGCCGGTATCGCGTCCGACTACGGCGTGACGGTGCTCCAGGAGACATCACCGGGCCCCGCGCCGACGCCGCGTCCCGCACCGGCGCCGAGCCCGGCACCGGTCGCCGTGCAACAGCCGGGTGCTGCCGCGCCCGTGCCGTCCGCCCCCTCCAAGCCCCCGGTCGCCGCTGCGTCGGCCCCGGCGTTCACCGCATCCCCGCAACCCATCGGGAGTTCCACCGTGACCTGCTTCTTCGACCCCAACCACGGCCCGGGTACGACGACCGTGACCTGGTCCCCGCAGTGGGGTGTGCCCCGCCCTGTCCAGACTTGCGGCGGCTGCGCACAGCGCGTGCAGACCACGGTCCCGCCGTTCTACACCCCGCCCCAGCAGGGCTACCCGCAGCCGGTGCCGCAGGGCTATCCGCAGCAGGGCTACCCGCAGGGGGGCTATCCCCAGCAGGGTTACCCGCAGCAGGGATACGCGGAGCCGTACGACCGCCATGACCACCAGCAGGGCGGCGGCCGCCGCTTCGGCACCGGTGCGCTGATCGGCGCCGGTGCGGCCGGCCTCATCGGCGGCGCGCTGCTCAACGAGGCGTTCGACGACGACGAACCGGACGTCGAGGTCAACAACTACTACGAGGACTGATCCCGAGGGCCGGGCCCCGTTCCGTTCTCCGGTGGCGCACGGCCGCCGGAGCCGGACGCCTACACTGGGTGGGCGCATGTGCATCGGCTGTGATGAGCCAGGGACGGGGACGGGAGAGGACAGTGACGGAGAACGCCGCCGGCTTCGAGGACCCGCCCGCAGAGGTGCTGGCCGAGGCCGCCGCGGCGTTCGGGCTGCTCGCCTCCTCGGCCCGGCTGCATCTGATGTGGGCCCTGTCCCAGGGCGAGAGCGACGTCACGCATCTCGCCGACCGCGTGGGCGGCGCGCTGCCCGCGGTCAGTCAGCACCTGGCGAAGCTGAAGCTCGCCGGCCTCGTCCGCTCCCGCCGTGAGGGCAGACGGCAGGTCTACTACATCGACGATCCCGACGTGGTCACTCTGGTCCGGGTGATGGTGGGTCAGCTCACCGCGCGCACCCAGCATGCCTCCGCCCCCGTTCACCACCTGCGCGGAATCGGCGGCTGAGGCGAGATGTCCGCGAAGTCCCTCTGTAAGAAGAAGGTTTGAGTGACGCGAGCGGGTAATTCGTCCGGTTTAAGGCCACTGTGGCCCGCATGGTGGATCACAGCTGACACCTTTCTTAACCCGGGGGCGTACACTCCGGCTCCCGTACCGGCGCAGGTCCGCACGGCGATTCCAAAAGGTGCCCCACCTGTGAATTGAGTGTGTATCCGCGCTGTTCGGACCACAGATTTGTTAGATTGCGCAACCACGCAAGCAAGGTGGAGCGGCAGTCTGCCGCCCGCCTCCACACCGCCGCGCAGGTCTGGCCGTACACCCCTCGGCCGGGACTGACGGGCCCGACCGTTCATGGGAGTGGGAGATGAGCGACCCGTGGGACGGCCCCGCCGGCCAGGCCACGCGGAGCCGTGACGCACGGGTTCCCGGACAGCGCGCAGCCGAGGCCGACGGGGGAGGTCAGCAGGGCGGCAGGGCCGCGGCCCGTGCGGCCGCCCGCTCACGCTCCGGCAAGCGCGGACACCGGGCCCGTCAGGCGGGGCGCGGCAAACGGGCGCTGAAGATCATCGGCATCGGCATGTCGACCCTCATCGTGGTCACGGCCGGTGCGGGCTGGTGGTTCTACGAGCACCTGAACGGCAACATCCACAGCCTCGCGCTCGACGGCAAGGGCGGCACGGAGAAGGCCGACGCGTTCGGCCGCACCCCGATCAACATCCTGGTCATGGGCTCCGACGGCCGCACCAGCGCGACCGACTGCAAGCTGGGCGGCGGCTGTTCGCAGACCGGCGTGCAGACCGGCAGCAACGCGGACGTGGAGATGGTGCTGCACATATCCGCAGACCGCTCCAACGCCACGGTGATGAGCATCCCCCGCGACACCATGACCAAGGTGCCGGCCTGTACGGACAGTGAGACCAAGCAGTCCACCAACGGCTACTACGGCCAGATCAACAGCGCGCTGCAGTACGGCCCCGCCTGTCAGGTGGCCACCGTCCACCAGCTCACCGGCATCCCGATCGACCACTTCGTGAAGCTCGACTTCTCCGGTGTGGTGAAGATGTCGGACGCCATCGGCGGCGTCTCCGTCTGCGTGAGCGACAACGTCTACGACACGTACTCGCACCTGAAGCTGGCCAAGGGCGACCACACCCTCAAGGGCGTCGCGGCGCTGGAGTTCGTGCGTTCCCGGCACGGTTTCGGTGACGGCAGCGACCTGGGCCGCACGACGACCCAGCACCTGTTCCTCAGCGCGATGATGCGCAACTTCAAGAGCGCGGGCACGCTCACCGATCCCACGGCCGTCTACGGCCTGGCCGACGCGGCCACCAAGGCGCTGACCGTGGACGACGGTCTGGGCACGGTGAAGAAGCTGATCTCGCTCGCGTCGGACGTGAACAAGGTGCCCACGAAGCGGATGACGTTCACGACCATGCAGACCGCCCCCGACCCCAACAACAAGGACCGCCTCGTCGTGGGGCCGGGTGCGCGGACCCTGTTCTCCACGATCGCCAACGACCAGTCCCTGACGACCGGTTCGGGCAAGAAGTCGTCGGCGGCCTCGGCGACGGCGAAGCCCACCGCCTCGGCGGTGCCGGCGGCGCAGATCGCGGTCACGGTGGAGAACGGCACCCCGGTCACCGGCCGCGCCTCGGACATCGCGACCGCCCTGACCGACCAGGGCTTCAGCTCCGCCACCACCACCGCCAACGCCCCCAGCCCCGCGGCGACGACCACGCTGACCTACGGCAGCGGTCAGAAAGGGGAGGCACAGACGGTCGCCAAGGCGCTCGGCCTGTCCTCCTCGAATCTGAGGCAGGGCACCGGCACGGGCCTGACCCTGGTGATCGGATCGGACTGGCCCAGCGGCACCGCATTCCCCGGCGGCAGCTCCTCGCCCGCACCCGCGGACACCCACGCCGCCGTCTCCAACGCCCACGCCTCCACCGCCGACCAGTCCAAGACCTGTGCCCAGGTCAGCCAGTACAGGACGGTCAGCCTCAATGGCGTCTCGATGACACCGGCACAGGCGTACGCGGCGGCACGGAACGTTCCCGACTCCGACTCCTGAGCGGTGTCGGGGGGACTTGCGCACGGTCGTATAGTTGCGCAAAACGGCAATCTGGAAAAAGTATCTGGAGAGGGGCGGGCGTCATGCTGCGCAACGGACTGGAACCCTGGCACCTGCTGATCGTTGCGATCATCATCATCCTGCTGTTCGGCTCGAAGAAGCTGCCGGAGGCCGCGCGTGGGCTGGGCAAGTCCATGCGCATCCTCAAGAGCGAGGCCAAGGCCATGAAGGACGACGGCGCGACTCAGTCGACCCCCGTCTCCGAGACCCGACCGGTCGACTGAGCCGCGCCCGCCTCGCCGGTCAGGGGCTGGCGATGTCGAAGCCGTACCGCAGGGGCTCGTCGGCCACGCCGTAGTCGCGGCGGTACAGGTACACGGCTTCCGCCCGTACGCCGTCGGGGGACGCGGCCTCCAGCTTGCAGGGGAGCGTCACCTGGATCACGCGCGGCCGGTCGGAGACCTTCATCCGCAGCCCGTCCGCCGGCCCGCCTTCGAGCACGGCGGTCTCCCAACACGTCACTTCGGTAGTGTCCACGGCGCACAGTTTAGAGGTTGCGCAAGTCTTGATCTGGTGAGTCGGGTCACTCCGGTCAGGTCACCGAGGGGTGCGGGGCTCCGCTGCGTCGTCCCTCAGCGCCCTGGCCTCGCTCTTGAAGATCCGCGTCGCCTTGCCCGCCGACCGGGTCAGCTCCGGCAGCTTGCGTATCCCGACGATCACGGCCACGACCACCAGGATCACGGTCAGCTCGCTCAAGCCGAACATCAGGACTGCCTTTACGTTCGATCTACAGGTCTGTAGAAGTATCGCGTGCTGGTGATCATCCGGCAACCCCGCCGCCCGCCCGCCCCCGAGCCGCATGGTGTGACCTGGGCGAACGCGTCTATTCTTGGCGCGATGCCCCGGCGCCCGGATGCCGGGAGCCGGGGGCGGCACGCGCTCTGACGCACGTCAGAGCGCACCGGGGGAAAGGGTGACCGATGGGCTGGGTCTGGTGGGTACTGATCCTCTTCTGGACGGGCGGCTTCGCGTGGCTCGCCGACACGGCGCGCACCGCGCTGCGCAACCGGCACGAACGGAAACTGGAGCTGTTGGACGCGGCCAAGCAGGAGCGGCTCGCCGTCGAGGCGGCGCACAAGGCGCCGGAGCCCGTCTGCGGGTGCACCCATCACCTGGCCAAGCACGACAAGCAGGGCCGTTGCCATGAGCGCGTCGAGGTTCCGACCGCGTGGGACGAGAACAAGAAGCCGTTGCGCTTCGAGGCCGGCGTGTGCAACTGCCAGCAGTACGTCGGCCCGCAACCTCTGTCCCAGGTGTATGCCGAGGACCTGACGGACCGGGCCTGAGGGTATGTCCCCGGGGGTGGGCCGGGTCAGAGCCCCGGTGCCGGTCGGTCCACCCGGCGGGACATGAAGAGGGCCACCTCGCCGGCCGACTCCGTGCCGTCGTAGAGCGAGGTGTCGAGCCCGCAGAAGGTGAAGCCCATGCGCAGGTAGGCGCCGATGGCCGGCGCGTTGACGTTGCTGACCTCCAGCCACATGTGTGCCGCCCCGCACTCCCGGGCGAAGCCGAGGGCGAGCCGCATCAGGTCGCGTCCGATCCCCTTGCCCCGCCAGGCCGGTGCCACCTCGATGTCACGGATGGTCAGACGCGCGTTCCAGGGTGCGAACGAGGCCGTGACGAAGCCGCACACCTCGGCACCGGCGACGGCGACCGTCGTGCGGGTCGAACCCGTGTGGCCGTCCTCGGCGGCGGGCTCGTCGGTGTCGTCGTCCGGGAAGGTCTTGTGCAGGGGAGGGGCCACGGGGATCCGCCGGAGCCCGAACCCGGCTTCCCTGACGGTGACTTCGTACACCCAGTCCGTGGTGAAGGAGCTGTCGAAGCCCGTCAGGGCATCGCGGTCCCCGGGCCGGGCCGGCCGGTAGGCGACGGTTCCGGCCGTACCGGGAACCGTCGTGCCGTCTCCAGTCGTATGCATGGCCCGACCGTACGGGAGAGCGTGCGACGCCGGTGTGTGCCTGTGCTACGCGGGACGCTGTGAGGCGGCCGCGGTGGGCCGCAGGTCGGCCAGGGCGAGGGGGTGGGCCGGTGCGTCGGGCAGCGCGATCCGGCTCGTGGTGTGCAGGTCGGGGCCGACGTGCAGCAGTTCACCGGGATCCATCAGGCGCCACAGCGGGCTCTCGTCCATCGGCTCGCTGGCCGCGACGACGGAGGGGAGCGCGGCCAGCCGGGCCGAGCGCACCCGCAGGTGGCCGTTCCGGCCCGCGTGGTCCAGGTGTCGCGCGCCATGGTGACCGCCGGCCGGGCGGCGCAGCACGTACAGCTCGTGCGTGGCGGGATAGCGCAGGGCCCACAACTCGTCGGCGGTGGTGAGGACGACGTTGAGGGCGAACAGGGGAAGGTGCTCGGCGACCCAGCGCGCCGCGGCGGCGAGGCCCGCGGACACATCGCCGCCATGCGCCGCGGTCTCCCGGGTGACCAGGGCGAAGAAGCGCTCGGAGTCGGTGTCGCCGCGCACCAGGGACCGGTCCTCGCCCAGGTGGCGGTCGAGTTCGTCGAGTCCCTCGATCACCCCGTTGTGCGCGAACAGCCGCCCGTCCTGCTCGAAGGGGTGGGTGTTGTGCAGGTCCAGGCCGCCGGTGGAGGCGTAGCGGATGTGCGCGAGGAAGGTGGCCGACTCGATCTCCCGGGCCTCCCGGGCGAAGGCGCGGTCCTCATAGGCGGCGATCGGGGCCTTGTGCACCTCCGGCGTCCCGTCGGCTTCGAAGTAGCCCAGTCCGGTGCCGTCGGGCTCGCGGTGGCTCTGCGCGCTGAGGCTGTCGGGGGCGTCCAGCAGCCAGAACGTGGCATGTGTGCGGTGGGGGGAGCTGATCAGTCCGAACAGTCGGCACACGACGTCCTCCTTGTCGCCCTTGCCACCGGTCCTCCGCCGGGACCCGGCGCCGTACGGCGGGACGACCATGGTCCCGCGCGCCGGGCGTTCCCGCACGCGGCACCGGTGAGGACATACCCGGCCGCGGACGGTGACCAGCGTCGGGGTTCGGCCGATCCCGGGCCTCAACCGGCCGTGCGCAGCACCGAGTCGAGCGCCTCGCCGACCGTCGG
Organism: Streptomyces sp. MUSC 14; assembly: GCF_001866675.1. NCBI lineage: Bacteria > Bacillati > Actinomycetota > Actinomycetes > Kitasatosporales > Streptomycetaceae > Streptomyces > Streptomyces sp. MUSC 14. The sequence goes on along the minus strand of NZ_MLYN01000055.1, from coordinate 45,388 downwards.
GTGGGTGAAGGAGAAGCCCGCCTTCTCCAGGGCGCCGGGGACGACGCGGGCGCTGCAGGTGATGCTGCCGGCGAACTCGCCCAGCGTCGCGCGCAGGGCGACGGCGGGGACCGGCGCGAACGCCGGGCGGCGCAGGGCGCGGCTCAGGGCCCGGGTCACCTCCCGGTTCGTGGGCGGCTCGGGGGCCGTGAGGTTGACGGGGCCGGACAGCTCTTCGGTGTCGAGGGCGAAGCGGAGCGCCGCGATGTGGTCGGTCAGCGAGATGACCGGCCAGTACTGGTCGCCGGAGCCGAGCCGGCCGCCGAGGCCGAGCCGGAAGAGCGGGAGGAGCCGGCCGAACGCGCCGCCCTCGGCGGCGACCACCAGCCCGGTGCGCGGGTGCACCACGCGGACACCGGCCTGCCGCGCGAGGTCGGCGGCCGTCTCCCACTCGACGCAGACGGCGGCCAGGAAGCCGTTCCCGGCCGGTCCGCTCTCGTCGGTGACACGCTCGCCGGTGTCGCCGTAGTAGCCGGTCGCGGACGCGGACACCAGGACGCGCGGCGGGGCGGCCGCCGCGGCCACGGCGCGCGCGAGGGCCGCGGTGCCCCGGACCCGGCTGTCGAGGATCTCCCGCTTGTAGCCCGGGGTCCAGCGCCTGTCGCCGACGCCCGCGCCGGCCAGGTGCACGACGGCGTCGGCTCCGTCCAGGGCGCCGGGCTGGACGTGTTCCGCGACCGGGTCCCAGTGGGCGGACTCGCTGCCGTCCCGGGGGGTGGAGGCGGACCGGTCGCGGACGAGACGGACGACCTGGTGGCCGTCCGCGAGCAGTGAGCGGGTGAGAGCGGAGCCGATGAGTCCGGTGGACCCGGTGATCGCGACGCGCATGGCGTCCTCCCGAGCAGGCGTGGGTGGTTCGCGTGATTCAAATTTGAATCATGGGGGACGATACACGGGGTGCTTGTAAGTTCAAGTAAAGACGGCTGTGGCGCGCGGGCTCACCTGGGTCGTCCCGGCACCCGCTGGACGAGGTCCATGGCGGCCGAGTCCCAGGTGGGATGCGTGAAGGTGAAACCGGCCTCGCACAGCCGCCCCGGAGTCACGCGGCGGCTCTTGAGGAGCAGCTCGGTGTCCGAGCGGAACGCGAACGCGCCCAGCTCCGCCATCCAGCGCGTCGCGGGCAGCCCGAAGGGGACGCCCCAGGCGGCGCGCAGGGTGCGCATGAACTCCCGGTGGGGGAGCGGTCCGGGGGAGGCGAGGTTCACCGGGCCGTCGATGTCCTCCCGGTCGACCAGGAACTCCACCGCGCGGACGAAGTCCTCGTCGTGGATCCACGAGACGTACTGCGCACCGCCCGCGACCGGTCCGCCCAGCCCCAGCCGGGCCAGGCCCAGCAGGACGTCGAAGACCCCGCCGTGGTCCGGGCTCATCACCATCGCCGCACGCAGCGCCACCTTCCGGGTCGCCGGTGTCGGTGCCTCGCGCTGTGCCCGCTCCCAGTTCTCGGCGATCCGCACGCTGTAGGCCCAGTACTCCGGCACGCCCGGTTCGGAGCCGCCGGTCACCCCGGTCGCCTCGTCGTGCGCCGCCTCGAACCGGTGGGCGTAGATCGTCGCCGTGCTCATCTGCAACCACACCCGCGGTGGTCGCGCGGCTGCCGCGATCGCCTCGCCCACCACCCGCGCGGAGTCCACCCGGGAGTCCATCATGGCCCGCAGGTTCGCGGGGGTGTAGCGGCACGAGACGCTGCGCCCGGCCAGGTTGACGACGACGTCGCAGCCGTCGATCGCCTCGGCCCACGGGCCGAGCGTGACCCCGTCCCAGCCGATCTGGCGCGCCCGCCGCGGACGTCTCGTCAGTACGGTGACCTCATGGCCGGCCGCCGTCAGCGCACGGTCGAGAATCGTGCCCACCTGTCCGGTACCCCCGGGCAGAACCACCTTCATCGCGCCCCCTCCGCTCGTGTGGGGCACAGCGTAACCGTCTAATTGAACGCGTTCAAAACAGGGGTGGACGCGCATGCCCCGCAGTGTCCGCGCCGTCGCATAGGCTGACCTGCGAGACGACCGACGCCAGGTCGCTTCGAGGTGGAGAGGAGAAGCCCGTGGACACGGTCGGGGAGAGCCTGGACCGGGCGCTGGAAGGGGCGTTCACCCGCCCCGTCCCCAAGTCCGCGCAGGCTCAGATGAAGCACCTGGTCAAACAGCTCAAGGGCACACGGCCGGCGGCCGAGCTGCTGGGCGTCTCGCAGCGCACCGTCGAGCGGTACGTCGTCGGCACGCTCCGGCATCCCCGCAAGGAGCTCGCCGCGCGACTGGAGCGCGAGGTCAGGCAGCGCTGGCAGCCGCAGGTGCGGGCGCGGGCCAGGGACCGGGCCGCCACGGCGGAGGGCGTCGTCGTCTCGGCGCGCGCCCGGTTCGGGTTCACCGCGGCGCCGGGCACCACGGACGACGCCCGGCTCCGCCACATCACCCAGGCCCTGCCGCCCCGTTGGGCCGAGCGCCTGTTCGCCGCCCGCGACCGGGGCGCCACCGAGGCCCAGTTGCAGGTCATCGCGGCCCAGGGTCTGGGCGAGATGTAGTTCCGCGACGCCGGACGCCGCGCCCAGGGCCTGCTGGTGGAGTTCACCGACGTCGAGGGCATCGACATCTCCCTGTGAACCAGGGTGCGCTCGGCCGCGCGTCGGTGAGGGCCCTGAGCCGAAGCGCGACAGCTGTCACCGAGGCGGGCGTGTTGTCACCGGGTTTTGTTCCGGCGGCGGCAGGCTCGCCTCGCATGCAAACCCGGAGTACAAGCGAAAGGCGCGCACCCGGCGGGCCCTGATCCGTCAAATACGCGCCTATGTGACGCCCTGTCAATTCGGTATCGGCTTCTCAGCAGGGTGGCCGCGGGTGCTGAGAACGTTCAACTCAGTTGCCGGTGAAATGAATCAAATTCAGCGTCTCCCCCTGAGTGGCTGTGCACCAGTTTCGGCTGAAGGGGTACGTGGTTCCCGAAGTGCCCCGCACCCAGCCCGTGTAACTGTTCGAGCACACCCTGGTGGAGCCCTGGATGTTCATCCAGCCTTCGTTGGCGGGCCCGCCGTCCCAGACATAGCAGTAGGTATGGTCAGTGGGGCTGCCGTAATGGACCGTGACGACGGACGACAGGTTGCACGTGGAGTTCACGACCGTGGCGCTGGCCGGGGTCGCAGCGAGGACGCCGACGGTGGTGAGGCCGGCCGCGATGGCTCCGGCTGCCAGCTTTCGGGTGAGATTCATGTAGTTTCCCCTGAGGATGCGTGCTTGGTGAGTTGTCTCCCATGCGAGCAGTGCAAGATCGAGGCTAAGAGCTGCTGTCCTAGGTCCGTCCTGGATCCGTCCTTGCGCACTCCGTTCACATGAGCACGTGTGACAAGTCGAATGCCTTGTTGGCGACAACCAGAATGCTTCGACCGGTCCGGATCGCCAGCTCATCCCTCTCCACTGGTGACAACTACGGTGCTCTGGCTCAGGTCCGCGCGGCGGCGAGGGCCGCGACCTCCGCCGCGGTCAGCGTCCGTCCGTAGACCCGGAAGTCGTCGACCGCCGCCTTCAGGTACGGGTCCGGGTACTGCGACCTGCCGATGTACGCGGCCCGGATGTGGTTGCCGAAGTCGCGGGGCTCGACGGCGACCGCCGTGTTCCGGCCCACCTCGCGGCCGTCGGCGTAGAGCACGGCCGTGCCGGATCCGTAGGTGACGGCCACATGCACCCAGCGGTCCGTCGGCAGTGGGCCTGCGTCGATGCGCTGCTCGGCGCCGCCGCCGCTCGTGGTGATCGCGTAGCGCAGGGTGCCCGCGTCGCTCAGCGGGGTGAGGAACATGTTGGCGCCGACCCCGGTGCCGAAGTCGAAGACGCGGCTCCATGTGGCGGGCTGCCCGGCGAGGTTCACCCAGGTGGCCACCGAGTAGGCGGAGGCGCCCGCCAGCAGGTCGTCGGCGACGGCGACATGGCCGTCCGTGCCGTCGAGCGCGACGGCGCCCGCGAGATGCCCCTGGGTCCAGGCGGCGCCGCCGGTCAGGGTCGCCGCCCTCCCGTTGCCCGTGGCGTCCGCGGCCCTCGTGCCGGAGGTCTCGTCGAAGCGGTACCAGGCGGCGAACTCCGGGGGCGGGGAGGGGGGTCGGCCGGCGAGCCAGTAGACGTTGTAGTACTGGTGGTGGACGCGGGCGATGGGCAGCAGGGTCACGGTCTCCTGGTCGGCCGTCGCGGTGAACCGCAGCGGGTCGGCCGATGTCTGCCGGATCGTGCCCGTGTCCAGCCGGGGCATCGAGTGGCTCTGGGTGGTGCCGTAGGCCCCGGCGAGCACCACCGGACCGTGCAGCACGGCCTGGACGTCCGGGTCGTCTGGGGTGGCTTCGAGGGTCGTGCGCATCGGCAGGGCGACCTCGACCTGGTCGCCGGTCTTCCACGCGCGGTCGAGGCTCAGCCAACTGCCCGTGTTCAAACGGCCTTTGAGCGAACGGCCGTTCAGCTTGACGCTCGCGCCGGAGACCCAGGACGGGATGCGCACCAGCAGCTCGTGCTGTGCGCTCCCGGCGGTGACCGTGAGGACGGTGGAGCCGGTGTCGGGCAGTCGGGTGGTCTGCCGCCAGGTGATCCCCTGCTCCTGCCAGTGCACCTCGGACGGGATGAACAGGTTGACCAGCAGGCGCTGTTCGTCGTGCGTGTAGATCGTGTCCGCGAACTTCGCCTGCGTCTCCATGCCGGTGCCGTGGTCGCAGGAGAAGTTGTCGTAGTCGGTGGAGTACGCGTTCGGGTCGGTGCCCATGAAGGACGGCTGCTGCTTGAAGGAGCCGGGGCCGAGGCCCGTGTAGTAGATGTTGAAGCCGTGTGCCGAGTCCGGATCCTGCTCGCCGAGCATCTGGTTGAACAGGGTGCGCTCGTAGTGGTCGAGCAGGTCGATGCGGTCCGGGGCCTCGAAGTGCAGCAGCCGGGTCAGTTTGAGCATGTTGTAGCTGTTGCAGTTCTCGCAGGTGCCGTTGGACAACTGGGCGGCGACGGCGTCGGGTTCGTGGAAGGCTTCGCCGTTGCTGTTGCCGCCGATGACGTACGAGTGGTGGGCGGTGACGATCTGCCAGAAGTTCCGCGCGACGGTGCGGTAGCGGTCGGTGAGACCCTCCTGCCACAGTCGCATCGCGCCGACCATCTTCGGGATCTGGGTGTTGGCGTGCAGCCCGGCCAGCCGGTCCTCCCCGGCGGCCAGCGGGTCGAAGACCCGGGCGTGGGTGAAACGCTGGGCGACGTCCAGCCAGGCCGCGTCCCCGGTGATCGCGTGCAGATCGGCGAGGACGTCGTTCATCCCGCCGAACTCGGTCTCCAGTACCTGTTGCATCTGGGCGTAACTCAGCTTCCCCGTACGGGTGTCGACCCACTCGCCAAGTTGGAGCACGACATCGCGGGCCTGGGTGTTGGCGGCCAGTCGGTACTGGTCGACCAGCCCCGCCATGATCTTGTGGATCGTGTAGTACGGCGCCCAGACGCCGGTCCCGGCCTCCAGCCGGTCGAAGAAGCTCTCCGGGAACGCCGACAGGTATCCCTTGCCGTAACCGGCCGACGGTGACGTGGCCTGGCAGGCGGCCAGGGCGGCGACGAGGCTGCGGCCCTTGTCGCGCAGCGCGGTGTCGCCGGTGTTGGCGTAGGTGAGCGCGAGACCGGAGAGCAGATGCCCGGTGGAGTGCCCGCGCAGCTCCACGCCCGGTGCCTCCCAGCCGCCGCAGGGCTGGGCGGTGCTGGGCAGGCCGACGTTCAGCCGGAAGGTGTGCAGCAGTCGGTCGATGTCGACGAAGCGCAGATAGGCGGTGTTGCGGTGCTGGTTGTCCTGGAACGGTCCGGCCTGCAGGGTCACCGCGGTCAGCGGGAACGGCTGGACGCGGGTGGCCTGTCGGCGCCGGGCTTCGGTCCGGTGCGGCGCTGCCTGGACGGCACCGGCGTCGGTCACCGTCCGGGCCGCCGCGGTCGCGCCGGCCGCCGTGAGGAAGGACCGTCTGCCGAGGGGTGGGGTCACGAAGTCCTCCGCATGTCGATGGCATGAGTGATGCGTTCGAAATGTCGAAAGCTGTGCGACATGCTGTGCGGGGATCTACCGTAGAGGACTGGCTCCCGGTGTCAATGGCGTGCGAGAGGTACGTGCGCCGGGGCCGATGTCGACTCGACAACTCATAGGCGGGCGGCCAGAATTGGGTGGCATGGAACAGTGCGACCTCTGGGGCGCAGCCGCCGCACGACGCTACGACACCCCCGGTACCGGCATGTTCGCGCCGGAGGTCCTGGAGCCCACGGTGGCGCGCCTCGCCGAGCTGGCGGACGGCGGTGCGGCACTGGAGTTCGCGATCGGGACCGGTCGGGTCGCCGTCCCGCTCGCCCGGCGCGGCGTGCCCGTCACCGGCATCGAACTGTCCGAGCCGATGGTGGAGCAGCTGCGCACCAAGGCCGACGAAGCGACGATCCCCGTGGTCATGGGCGACATGGCGACGACGGTCGCCCCGGGGGCGTACCGTCTCGTCTACCTCGTCTACAACACGATCTCCAACCTGCTCACCCAGGCCGAGCAGGTCCGGTGCTTCCACAACGCCGCCCGCCATCTCGGCCCCGGCGGCCGGTTCGTGATCGAGCTGTGGGTGCCCGAGCTGCGCACGCTGCCGCCGGGCACCGCTGCCACCGTCTGGCACTCCGAGCCCGGATACCTCGGCCTGGACACCTACGACGTGCTCGACCAGCGTGTCGTGTCCCACCACTTCCACTTCGACGACACCGAACACGCGGAGCTGTACCGCAGCCCGCACCGCTACATCTGGCCCGCCGAACTCGACCTCATGGCCCGACTGGCCGGATTCGAGCGGGAGTTCCGGCATGCGGACTGGACGGGGACGCCGTTCACGGCCGAGTCCCGCTCGCATGTGTCGGTGTACCGGATCCCGGCGGAGCGCTGACCGGGCGGCGCGTCCCCGGGCTCGCGCGGCGTACGGGCAGCCGGTCCGACGGCTCCCGGCCGAGGCCCGCGGCGCTCAGGCCGGCAGCAGGCGCAGGGCGTACAGTGCGGCGCCCAGGTCGGCCAGTGCGGCCGGATCCGAGAGGGAGCGGCCCGTCAACTCCTCGATGCGGCGCAGCCGGTAGCGCACCGTGTTGGGGTGGACGAAGAGGAGGTCCGCGGCTTCCGCCGCCGCGCCGCCCGCGGTGAACCAGTGGCCCAGGGTGCGCAGGAGCCGGGCCCGCTCCACCTCGGGGAGTCGCAGTACCGGTCCGAGGGCGACCTCGACCAGCCGGCTCGCCTCCGCCGGGGCCGCGGCGACCAGCATGGCCAGCGGGCTGTCGTCGAAGCGCGTGACCCCCGGCCCGTCCCCGGGCAGTCCGGCCAGGGCCAGCCGGGCGAACCGCAGCGCCTGCGGGGTCTCGCGCAGCGAGTCGAAGCTAGGGCTGACCCCGACCCGGGCGCGCCGTCGGCGCAGTGCACGCAGACTCACCGTCTCCGTGTCCCGGTGCGCGAGCGAGACCAGCCCGATCTGCTGGTCCGGCAGCAGCCGCCAGACCGACGACACCCCGGACCGGCGCAGCGCCGCCTCGATGCCGGGCAGCGGCTCCTGGCCGGGATCCGGCACGGCGGCGGCCACGACCGCGTACGGGCCCCGCTCCGGCAGGCCGAGCTGCCGGGCCGCCTCCCACGGCGTCGTACGGTCCGTGAGCGCGCCCGTGAACAGGGCCTCCGCCAGCGCCGAGCGCCGCGCCTCGCGTTGCAGCGCCAGCTCCGCGCTGGCCTCCCGGTAGGCGGCCGCGACCGCCTCCGCGTACCGGCCGAACAAGGCCCAGATCTCCGACGAACCGGCGACCAGCTCGGCGTCCGTGACCTCTGGATGCCGACGTGCCTCGTCCACCATCTCCGACCAGAGCAGCTCGAACCCGACCCGGTAGGCGTGCAGCGTGTCCGCGAGGGGCACCCCCTGCTCCGCGCGCAGCCGCCCGGTCTGCCGCGCGGCCGCCACGTCCGGCTCGGCGCCGAAGGCGAACCGGCCGAGCAGCAGATCGGCGTTGTCCGCGCAGGACACGCGCAGCGACTCGAACGGGATGAGCGCGTCGTCCGCGTACGACTCGACGTCCGCCCGGATCCGCTCCGTCATCCGCACGCCCAGCTCCGGAAGCCGCCCGCGCAACGCCGCGCCCACATTCTCCAGCCCCATACCCGCAGCGTACGGCGGTCTCTTTGGTTCTGCGAACAACTGCGGCAGGCGTGGACTGTGGGTGCGGCCATGGACGGCCGCCACCCCCCGGGTGATCATGCCGTGAGCGTCGGCGGCGGGACCCGTGGGCGCCGGAAGCAGGGGTGCGAGGAGGCATCATGGCCAATCTGGCGGACTTTCTGGTGGACACGGCACGGCGCCTGCCCGACCGACCGGCGCTGCGTCTGGGAACGACCACCACCACCTACGCCGAGCTGGACCGGCTGAGCGCCCGGGCCGCGGCCCTGCTGCGCACCGAGGGCCTGCGCACCGGCGACCGGGTCGCGCTGATGCTCCCCAACGTGCCCGAGTTCGTGATCCTCTACTACGCCGTCCTGCGCGCCGGCGGCATCGTCGTACCGATGAATCCACTGCTCAAGGAGCGCGAGACCGCCTACCACCTGCGGGACTCCGGCGCCGTGCTGCTCTTCGAGTGGCATGCGGCGCCGGGCGAGGGCGGCGCGGGCGCGGCCGCCGCCGGAGTACGGCACCTGGCGGTCGAGCCCGCCGCGTTCGCCGCCGAACTGGCGTGCCTGGAGCCGCAGTTCGACGTCACACCCGCCGCCGGTGACGACATCGCCGTCCTGCTCTACACCTCCGGCACCACCGGACGCCCGAAGGGCGCCGCGCTCACCCACGCCGGACTGCGTCACAACACCGAGGTCAATGTCACCGAGGTCCAGCGGCTGACCTCCGAGGACGTGATCGTCGGCTGTCTGCCGCTGTTCCACATCTTCGGGCAGACCTGCACGATGAACGTCGCCGTCCGCAGCGGTGCCTCGCTCACCCTCGTGCCCCGTTTCGAGCCGGGAGCGGTCCTCGACGCCATCGCCCGCGACCGGGCCACCGTCTTCGAGGGCGTGCCCACCATGTACGCCGCGCTGCTCCAGCACCCCGCGGACGCCGACGTGTCCAGCCTGCGCATGTGCGTCTCGGGCGGCGCCTCCCTGCCGGTGGAGGTGCTGCACGGCTTCGAGCGGCGCTTCGGCTGCATGGTGCTGGAGGGCTTCGGCATGTCCGAGACCAGCCCGGTCGTCTCGTTCAACCACCCCGACCGGCCGCGCAAGCCCGGCTCCGTCGGCACCCCGATCCGCGACGTCGAGGTCCGGCTGCTCGACGCGAGCGGAGCGGACGTCGCACCGGGCGAGGTCGGTGAACTGGCCGTGCGCGGACCGAACGTGATGAAGGAGTACTGGAACCGCCCCGAGGACACGGCGGCCACCGTGCCCGACGGCTGGCTGCGCACCGGCGACCTGGCCCGGCAGGACGAGGACGGCTACCTCTTCATCGTGGACCGGAAGAAGGACCTGATCATCCGCGGTGGCTACAACGTCTACCCGCGCGAGATCGAGGAGGTCCTGCACGAGCACCCCGCCGTCGCTCTCGCCGCGGTGCTCGGCGTGCCCGATGAGCGGCTCGGCGAGGAGGTGGCGGCCGCGGTGGTGCTGCGCCCGGGCTTCCAGGCGGGCGCCGAGGAGTTGCAGCAGTTCGTTCGCGACCGCGTCGCCGCCTACAAGTACCCGCGCCGGGTGTGGCTGGCGGACGCCCTGCCGATGGGCCCGAGCGGCAAGATACTCAAGCGCGAGATCGTCGCTCCGGCGTCGTGACTCACGTGCCGGGGGGAGCCGGCAGGCGGATGAACAATGTGTTCACAATAATCAGTTGACGCATTGTCGTGCGGAAGTTGATGCTTGCTCCATGGCATCGACCACTGATCCCGTCGACCCCTTCCTCCCCCCGCACCCGGAGCAGGCACGCGCCCGACGGGTCCCCGCCTCCCTCTTCCGTATCGCCGAGCGGCACGCGGCGACGGACGAGCAACGACGGCGCCAGACACACCCGTTGGTCCTCGCACCGCACGAGGCCATGCGGCTCGTGGCGTTCCTGCTCAGCGGGGCCGCGCTGCTGGAGGACGGGGAGCCGGAGGTGGACCACGCCGACATCACGGCCGCGCTGAGCCTCGTACCCACGGTGCGGGCGGAGCTGGACGAACTGGAGGCCGGGCTCCTGGAGATGGCCCGCGGCCGGGGTCTGACCTGGCCCGAGATCGCCTTCGGACTCGGCCTCGGCACCCCGCAGGCCGCCCGGCAGCGCTACGAACGGCTGGCCAGCCGCACCGCCACCGACGACGCAGACGCCTGACCGCCGTACCCCGCCGCGTGCCGCCCTCGCCGCCCGCGTCCTATCCGTTCGCGCCGGGGTGACAGCACGACCCCTCGCGAAGCCGGTGCGCCACCTCCAGCCAGGACCTGCCCCGCGGCGGCTCGGGCACCGACGCGGCACGGTGGGCCGACGTCAACTCACCCTGGGCATACGGGACTCCCTCGCGCACCACGACCGGGATGTCGACGAGCGTGGCGAAGTCGGCGAACGGATCGCCGTCGACGATCGTCAGGTCGGCGATCTTGCCCTCCTCCACCGTCCCGAGGTCGGCGTCGAGGCCGAAGAGACGGGCCGGTTCGGCGGTCGCGGTGTGCAGGGCCTCGGCCGCCGAGAACCCGTGCGCGCGCAGGGCGCGCAGGCCGAGGTGCAGCGACAGCCCGACCGGGACCAGGGGCGCGTCGGTACCCAGGGAGATACGGGTGCCGTGCGACACGAGCCTGCGGTAGTCGGCCATCTCCCGCTCCAGGGCCCGCCGATCGTGATCCGTCGGTGCGGCGCCCGCCTCCTTGCGCACGGCAGCGACGTCCCACGGCGGCATGAGCGCGGTCACGCGCGGGTCGTCCGCCAGACCGGGGTCGTCCGCGAGCAGGATCTGGGCATGGAACGGCGTGATGATCATCGCGAAGGAGCCGTCCGCGTACAGCTGCGCCAGGTCCTTGTTCACCCGGCCGAGCGGTGTCGTGGCATGTCCGTAGTCCAGGCGCTGGGTGGCCTGGAGGTGGGTGGTCAGGTCCTGTCCCGCCGAACGGCCGGGCGAGCACAGATGGCTGCCGCTCGGCACACCCAGCGCATGTGCCGTCTCGGCCGCCATGGCCATCGTCTCGCCCGGCGCACGCACATACGTCTTGACGAAGTCGACCTCCAGGGCGGCGGCCCGCCGCAGCGAGCGCCGCACGCCGTCCCGGGTGCGGTGGGCGCGGCCCATGGCGTACGCGGTGCGCGCACCGTCGAGCAGTTCGGCGCAGGCGAGTTGGCGCGGCCCGAGCAGGGCGCCGGACCCGGCCGCCTCGCGCAGCCGGACCGCGTCGTACAGCGGACTGCCGAGACAGAACGTGGTCGTGATGCCGTAGGCGAGCGTGGTCAGGCTCTGGCGGGCGCCGTATGTGGCCGAATAGGGATGGGTGTGGCTGTCGAACAGCCCGGGGACGACGGTCCGTTCGGACGCGTCGAGGGTGCGGTGCCGCGGGCGGCGGGAGCGATGGGGCTCGATCGTGGTGATCCGCTTGCCGTCGACCAGGATGTCGACGTCGTGGCGCGGCGGCGCTCCGGTGGCGTCCCACAGCTGCCCGGCGTGGATGCGCAGCGGCTCCGGCCGCGCTCCGCCGCCCGTGGTCAGCCGGAGCGGGAGGGTGCGGGTCCGGGCGGTGCCGACGGCGAGGCTGCGCAGCCGGCCCTCGGAGAGGTACAGGATCGTGCCGGAGTCCGCCGACCAGCTGGGGTGGTCGGCCGGTTCGTCGGTGAGCCGCCGGGCGGGTCCGGACGGGGTGCCGTCGGCCGTCACCGGCAGCAGCCACAGTGCCGACTCGGCGACCAGCGCCATCCTGCGGCCGTCGGGTGACCACACCGGTCCGGAGGCGACGCGGTCGGACAAGGACTGGTGCTCCGCGGGCAGATGGCGGCGCTCCCGGCCGGTGCGGGTGTCGATCACCCGGATGAGGTTGTAGCCCTCACGGAAACGCTGGTTGAGCCGGTTGCGGTCGCAGAACGCGACGTACCGCCCGTCGGGCGACCAGGTGGGTGCACCGGGCGGACCGTCGACCGCCAGCGGCTTGGCCAGCGTCTGCTCCTCGGCCGTGGCCAGGGTGCGCAGCAGCAGGTTCCCGGTCACGTCCTGGCAGGCCAGCCGGGTGCCGTCCGGCGACAGCGCGGGGTACAGCCGTCCGCCGCCGGTCACGGCCTCGTCGGTGCCGTCGTGCAGGTGGTACCGGTGTACGGCCGTCAGCCCGTCCCGGTCGGTGCAGTACAGCAGGCTGCGCCCGTCCGGCGCCCACGCGGGCATCTGCACCCAGTGGACGTCGGCCTCCCGTACGAGTTCGCGGGGCGTGCCGTCCACCGGCATCAGCCACAGGGCGCCCAGTGCGGCGAACGCCACGCTGCGGCCGTCGGGGGACAGGACCGGCCGGTGCAGGCCCAGCGCCCGGTCCGGCTCGTCCGGGGCGAGCGGGCGCCGGCGCGCGCGCCGGGACGGGTCCGGCACCGGCATCCGTGCGGTGAACGCAACCTCCCGCACGGAGGAGTCGGCCAGGGAGCGGATACGGATGCGGCCGTCACCGACGTACAGCAGCTCGTCCTCGCTCAGCCAGCACAGCGGTGCGGCGGCCAGGTCCTCACCGGTCGTGACGACCTCGCCGTCCGCCATCAGGGCCGCCGTGTCGGCCGAATCCCCGGCGGTGGACGGCCCGTTGAGGTGCACATAGGCGATCCGGCCGGCCGGTGAGACGGACGGACACAGCAGCCGGCCGCCGGTCACCGTGCGCACCACCTGCGCCTCGCCTCCGGCGGCGGGGACGCGGACCAGCGACAGACCGCCGTCGTTGCCGCCGCCGGCGACGTGTGCGGCGCGCACGCACACGAGCGAGTGCCCGTCCGGCGACCAGGCCGGATCGTAGTCCTCGAAGTCCCCGCCGCTGAGCCGCCGGGGCTGTCCGCCGGCCGCGTCCACCACCCACAGGCCGTAGGAGCCGCCCGCGGTCGCGTCGCCGCCGCGCTCGGAGGAGAAGGCCAGCCGGGTCCCGTCGGGCGACCAGGCCGCCCCCCGGTCGTCCCACGGCCCGTCGGTCAGCTGCCGCAGTCCGCCGCCGTCCGGCCGCAGCGTCCACAGGTGGAAGCCGCCACCGCGGTAGCCGCACACGGCCAGCGTCCTGCCGTCCGGGGACAGCGCGGGGCGCGTCGCCTCCAGCGTCCAGTCCGTCACCTGCTCCGCCACGCCACCGGCGCGCGGGATCCGCCACAGGACGCCCTGCACCTCGGCGATCAGCTCACCGTCCGCCCCGGCGCCGGTGACCGAACCCCCGGTCAGCTCCGTGAAGGTGACGTGCCGCCCCGCCGGGCCCGTCGGCGCGGCGGCCGCGGCCGGCGGTTCGGCCGCCGTCGCCGTGCGCGCGGACGTGGCGGTGACCAGCCCGGCCGCCGCCGTCCCGAGGAACCCGCGCCGATTGAACCTGCCGACGTCCATCCCCTGTCCTTCCTGCCGATCTCGGTCATCGCCCAGCGAAGTCGCACCGGTGCCTCTCGCACCAGTGGGCCATTTCAGCCACTGCGGCCCCGTCCCACGCCCAGCGCAACGTCCGCTCGCGTCCGACGGTCACGCGCAGTCACCCCGGTGACGGACCTGACGTGACGTCACCACCCAGTGAACAGAAGGTGGTTGATCAGCAGGGCGAGTCCCGCTTGGGCGGCGAGCCAGGCGCGGGGCCGGGAGAGCAGGGCGCAGGCCGGGAGCAGCCACAGGGCGAAGGGCAGCCAGATCCGTTCCGTCTCCGCCTTGCTCATGCCGGACAGGTCGGCGATCAGCAGGGCGAGCAGGGCCGCCGACACGAGGAACGCGAGGCGGAGGTGTCCGGGGTCGGGCCGCGTGGTGCGGGAGCCGCGGCCGCGGAGCAGTACGGCGCTCGTGCGGCGCAGGCCCGCCGCCGTGGCCGGGCCGGTGATGATCGCGGTGCAGGCCAGGTTGGCCCACACCCAGTACCCATAGGGACGGGTGCCACCCACGCCCTGGTAGTAGCGCGTGACGAGCAGGTGGTAGCCCTCCCACCAGTCGAACCCGGCGAGCGCGAACACCGCCGGGAACACGGCCAGTCCGGCGAGCAGACACAGCAGCAGGGCGGGACGCTCACGCAGTCCGGCCCGGCCGAGCACGAGCACCGCCGCGCCGATCAGGGCGAACAGCGTGAGACCGTAGGAGAGATAGCAGGTCAGCCCGGACAACAGACCGGCGGCCGCCGCGCACCACAGGGACCGGCGGGTCAGGGCCAGGGCGAACAGGGCCAGTGTCCAGGCGGCGACGGCGGCGAAGTAGCCGTCCGCCGAGACACCCTGCCACACCGCCGCCGGAGCCAGCACCAGGAACGGCGCGGCCCGCCGCGCGAGCGTCTCGCCGGTCAGCGCGCGGAGCGCGACCAGCACGGCCACGCACCCCGTCGCCCCGACCACGATCACGAACATCCCGGCCCAGCCGCCGCCGCGCAGCCCGATCCGGTCCAGCAGGACGAAGGTCAGCGTCGCGGCCGGCGGATGACCGGCGATGTGCGCGGGCCAGGGGTGGGGGGTGCCGTCGACGATGTGGTGGGTGAAGTCGCGGAGCGTCGCCGGGATGTCCTGGAAGCGGTCGATGACCCGCAGATACTCGTTGGTCGTGGTCAGCCGGCCGGCGATGCCCCGCTGCCAGCCGTCGATCCACGCGAGGGAGAAGATCCAGGCCAGCGCGGTCGCCCAGGCCGCCGCGAGCAGTCCGCGCCAGGGCAGCCGGGCGGCGAGCGCGGGGCCGTACGCCACCGTGGCCACCGCCGCCGCGAGGGCCGCCGGGGTGCCGGGGCCGACGTGCGGGTCCCAGTCCGCGAAGACGGGCGGCCAGTGCACGAACAGGGTGTGGCGGGTGTCCTGGATGTGCCGCCCGACCAGGACGGCCACCGTGACCAGGAGCACGGCGGCGAGCACGGCGTACAGATCGCGGCGTGCGGACCGGGACACATCGTGGTGGACGGGGCGGGGCTCGGCGGGGAGGAGTTCGCGGATCACACCGGAACGCTAGGCCGGGGGAGCCGCACGTGGCCGCCTGCCAGGCCGGACGGCAGCGTTTTGTCATGGGCCGTGTCCCCTTTTCCGGGTGCTCTCCGGCCTGCGGTCGGGACATGCGCGACCGATCCCGGCTTCCCACCTCCCCAGGTTTCTGGCGCAGCCCGCTGCGCGGTACCTGGTTCACCTCCGTGCTCGGCCTCGTCCTGCTCGTCGGCGTCACCGTGCTGTTCGTGACCGGCCTGGTGTCGTACGCCGCCTACAACCCGGACCTGTCCCGGGTGAACGACATGACACCGGACAAGGGCGTCCTGGGCTTCTACCTCTTCGACTGGCCCTCCGGCCCGGTGCGGCTGTACCGCTTCACCCAGGGCCTGCACGTCACCCTGGGCGTCACCCTGATCCCGGTGCTGCTGGCCAAGCTCTGGTCGGTGGTGCCCAAGCTGTTCACCCTGCCCCCGGCCCGCTCCGTCGCCCACGCGCTGGAGCGGATCTCGCTGCTGTTGCTGGTCGGCGGCGGGCTGTTCGAGTTCACGACCGGCGTGCTCAACGCCCAGCTGGACTACGTGTTCCCCGGCTCCTTCTACCCGCTGCACTTCTACGGCGCCTGGGTCTTCTTCGCCGCCTTCCTGGCGCACACCGCGCTGAAGACCCGGCCGCGCTGCGCGCCGTACGGCACCGGGTGCGCGACGAGAGCGAGCTGGCCGCCCCGCGTCCGGACGCGCCCACCGTGTCCCGGCGCGGCGCGCTGGGGCTGGTCGGCGGCGGCTCCCTGCTGCTGTTCCTGACCACGGTCGGGCAGAGCCTCGGCGGCCCCTTCCGGCGTACGGCGCTGCTCGCGCCGCACGGCACGGCCGACCCCGGCGGCGGCCCGAACGGCTTCCAGATCAACAAGACCGCCGCCTACGCCGGTGTCACCGCGGCCGACACCCACGAGGACAACTGGCGCCGCGTCGTCACCGGCCGCACCGCAACCGTCTGCCTCAGCCGCGCCCAGGCCTCTCCAACTGCCCTTGCACAGCGCGACGTTGCCCATTGCCTGCGTCGAGGGATGGTCCACCGCAGACCAGTGGTGGCGCGGGGTACGGCTGCGCGACCTCGCGGCGCTCGTCGGGTACGACGGCGACCCGCCGGACGTGCTCGTGGAGTCCCTGCAGAGCCACGGCGCCTTCCGCCGCGCGGCCCTGCGCGCCAATCAGGTGACCGACGGCCGCTCCCTGCTCGCCCTCTACGTCAACGGCGAGGAACTGTCCCCCGACCACGGCCACCCCGCGCGGATCATCGTGCCCGCGGCCCCCGGTGTGCTCAACACCAAGTGGGTGGCCCGGCTGGCCTTCGGAGACCTGTGATGCCCCGCCTGACGCTGCCGCGCACCGTGCTGCCGCGCCGCCTTCCGCTCGGCAGCCCCTTCCAACTCCTGCTGCTCGCCTGCTCGTTCGCGCTGGCCGCCTGCGCCGGTATCCGGCTGTTCGCCGACGACTGGTTCGGGGTGGCGCTGTGGATCGTCGGCGCGGCCCTGCTGCACGACCTCGTCCCGGTGCCGCTCTACGGGCTCGCGGACCGCATGGTCGTGCGCGGGCTCGGGGCGGCCGGACCCCGTACGTACGGGTACCGGCCGCGCTGTCCCTGCTGCTTCTGCTCGTCTGGTTCCCGCTGATCAGCGGGATGACCGCCCAGCGCTACCAGCTGGCCACCGGGCTCTGTCCGGACGGCTTCCTCACCCGCTGGCTGCTGATCACGGCCGTCCTGTTCGGCGGCTCGGCGCTGCTCCTGGCGTTCCGCGTGCGCAGGGCCGCGAAGCAGCGCCCGCCCGCCTCCCACTGAGCCACCGGCCGCCAGCTGCTGCGGCGCGCGTGCCGCAGCAGGGCGGGGGTGCCGAGGCGCGCCCAGGGAAAGGCGTCGGTGTCGCCCGGAGTCGAGGTGGTCGTACCGACGACCTCGACCTGGGCGCGCTCGTCGACGTCGGCCGGCACGGTCTCGGCGATCAGCAGACCGCCCGGGCGCAGCAGTTCGGCCACCCGCGCCAGCAGGGCGGCCGGGTCGCCGCCGATGCCGAGGTTGCCGTCCATGAGCAGGACGGTGCCCCAGCGGCCCGCACCGGGCAGCGGCTCGAAGACCGAGCGGCGCAGCACGGGGCCGCCGAGCCGTTCCGCGTGCTCGACGGCGGCCGCGCTGACGTCGACGCCGAGGGCGGTACGGCCCCGGGCGGCGAGTTCCGCGACCAGCCGGCCCGGCCCGCAGCCGACGTCCAGGACGGCGCCCTCGCAGCGGTCGAGCACCGCCAGGTCGACGCGATCGGCTCGGGCACACCAGCGCTCCACCTCCAGCGGCAGCAGCCAGCCGTCGCTGCGGCGCAGGAACAACGGACCCCGGCCGGAGCGCAGCGCGGCGTCGTACGGATCGGCGACGGCCCAGGCGGCCGGGGCGGTGTGCGTGCCGGTCATCGTGGGTCTTCCGGGGTGTGGTGTGGGGTGAGTCGGCCGTGTGCGGTAGGCGTGGTGGGGGCGGGGGTGCCGGCGGCGGCCGAGGCGTGTCGGACTGTCCGGGCGGCCGGGGCGGTGTGCGTGCCGGTCATCGGGGGTCTTCCGGGGTGTGGTGGGTGTGGTGGGAGCGGGGTGCCGGCGGCGGCCGAGGTGTGCCGGACCGGCCTGGCGGCGCGGGCGCCGGACGCGCCGCTCATGGCGAGCCGACCCGGGTGCAGCGGGCCAGCCGCGCCGCGAACCGGCCGTGCGGGGCCAGCGCGGCGACGGCACGGGCGTCGGCGGCGGTGTCGACGTCCCGCAGCCGGGGCAGATCGCGCACCCGCAGCCCGGCCGCCAGCAGCCGCTCCCGCTGGACCGCCCCGGTCTGCGGAGTCGACATCGGCACGCCCCGCAGCAGCGCGGGATCGGGCGCCGCGAGCCCGAGGGCCCAGAAGCCGCCGTCCTGCGCCGGACCGAACCAGGCGTCGCACCCCGTGAAGTCCACGGTGAGCAGCTCCGGCGTGACCTGCGGCGTGTCCATGCCGATGAGCAGCGCCGGGCCCGCGCAGTGCGCGAAGGCGTCCGCCAGCCGCTCGTCCAGCCCGCCCGCGCACTGCGGCAGCACCTCGAAGCCGGACGGCAGCCAGTCGCCGGGCGTGCCGTCCAGGACCAGGATCCGCCGGGTCGCCGGGGTGGCCGCCACGGCGTGCAGGGTGTCGGCGAGCGCCGCCTCCGCGAGCCGTGCCGCCTCCTGCGGCGTGAACGGCGGGGTGAGCCGGGTCTTGACCCGCCCCGGCAGCGGTTCCTTGGCGATGACGAGGAGTGTGGTCATCGGACGGCCCCCCGGTCCGCCGGGACCTCGGCCAGCACGCGGCTCATGTCCCGCACCGCCTGCCAGGTGCCCCGCCAGGTGCCCGTCACCTTGGACTCGCCGGTGCGCGGCCGGTAGGGCACGTCGTGCTCGCGGACGCGCCAGCCGGCGTCGGCGGCGCGGACGACCATCTGGAGCGGGTAGCCGCTGCGCCGGTCCGTGAGGTCCAGCGCGAGCAGCGCTTCGCGGCGGGCGGCGCGCAGCGGGCCCAGGTCGTGCAGGCGCAGCCCGGTGCGCCGGCGCAGCATCCGGGCCAGCGCGAGGTTGCCCGCCCGGGCGTGGGCGGGCCAGGCGCCCCGGCCCTGCGGCCGGCGACGGCCGAGGACCAGGTCGGCCGCGCCGTCTCGGACCTCCCGTACGAAGGGTTCGAGCAGGGCGGGATCGAGCGAGGCGTCGCAGTCGCAGAAGCACACGATGTCGGCGGTGGCCGCGGTCAGCCCGGCGTGGCAGGCGGCGCCGAAGCCGCGCCGAGGCTCGTGCACCACCGTGGCGCCGAGAGCGCGGGCGAGGTCGGGGGAGCCGTCGGTGGAACCGTTGTCGACGACGAGAGCGCGCCAGCCGGCCGGAATCCGGCCGAGCACCCAGGGCAGGGCCTCGGCCTCGTCCAGGCAGGGCAGCACCACGTCGACGTCCGTGGAAGTGGTCGTCACGGGTTTCACCCTACGAACGCCAATCGGGCATTTGGGACTTCGGGACCTTACGAAACGCGGACGCCGGCACCTCTGCCCCGTCGGCGCCGACCCGCAGGTGGGAGGCTGGAGGCATGCACTCGCCGTACCCGCCCCTCGGGGCCGAAGCCACCGGTGCGGCGGCCCGGGTCCTCGTCGTCGACGACGACCCGACCGTCGCCGAGGTCGTCACCGGATACCTGCACCGCGCCGGCTACGTGGTCGACCGCGCCGACGACGGCCCCACGGCCCTGACCCGTGCCGCCGCCCACCGGCCCGACCTCGTGGTGCTCGACCTCATGCTGCCCGGCATGGACGGCCTGGAGGTGTGCCGGCGGATGCGGCACGACGGCCCGGTGCCGGTCATCATGCTCACCGCCCGCGGCGACGAGGACGACCGCATCCTCGGCCTGGAGGTCGGCGCCGACGACTACGTCACCAAGCCCTTCAGCCCCCGGGAACTGGTGCTGCGCGTGGAGTCCGTCCTGCGCCGCAGCCGCCCCGCCGCCACGGGGCACCGGCTCGCCGCGGCCGGACTCACCGTCGACCCGCACGCCCGCCGGGCCACCAAGAACGGCACCGAACTCGCCCTGACCCTGCGGGAGTTCGACCTGCTGGTCTTCTTCCTGCGGCACCCGGGCCGGGCCTACAGCCGCGAGGACCTGATGCGGGAGGTCTGGGGCTGGGACTTCGGCGACCTGTCGACGGTCACGGTCCATGTGCGCCGGCTGCGCGGCAAGGTGGAGGACGACCCGGCCCGTCCCCGGCTGATCCAGACGGTCTGGGGCGTCGGCTACCGCTTCGAGCCGGCCGGGGCGGTGGACTGACCATGCGCGCCACCCTCCTCATCGCCCTCTACGCCTTCGCAGGCGCCGCCGCCGCGGGCGTCGCGGGAGCGGCCGTGCTGCGCCTGATCCGGCGGCGCTCGCTGACCGCCTCCGTCGCCGTGGTCGCCGCGGTCGGCGTCGGCGCCATGCTGGCCGGCACGCTCGCCGTCGCCTGGGCGATGTTCCTCTCCTCGCACGACCTGACCGTGGTCACCACCGTCGTCGCGATGGCGGCCGTGGTCTCCCTCGCCACCGCGCTGCTCCTGGGCCGCTGGGTCGTCGCCCGCAGCCGCGAACTCGCCGACGCCGCCCGCTCGTTCGGCGACGCCGGTGCCTTCGCCGCCCCGCACGGACCGGCCACCGCCGAACTGGACGCGCTCAGCCGCGAGCTGGCCGCCACCAGCGCACGGCTCGCCGAATCCCGGGAGCGGGAGCGGGCGTTGGAGAAGTCCCGGCGCGAGCTGGTGGCGTGGATCTCCCACGACCTGCGCACCCCGCTGGCCGGACTGCGCGCCATGTCGGAGGCGCTGGAGGACGGCGTGGCCGCGGAGCCCGACCGGTACCTCAAGCAGATCCGCACCGAGGTGGAACGCCTCAACGACATGGTCGGCGACCTCTTCGAACTCTCCCGCATCCACGCGGGCACCCTCCCGCTGCACCCCTCCCGGATCTCCCTGTACGACCTCGTCGGCGACGCGCTGGCGGGAGCCGATCCGCTCGCCCGGGAACACGGCGTACGGCTCGTGGGCGACGGGGTCGCGCCCGTTCCCGTCGAGGTCGACGCCAAGGAGATGACCCGCGTCCTGGGCAACCTCCTGATCAACGCCATCCGCCGCACCCCGCCGGACGGCACGGTGGCGATCGCCACCGAACGTACGCAGGACGGTGTGGTGCTGTCCGTCAGCGACGGCTGCGGAGGCATTCCCGAGGAGGATCTGCCCCGCGTCTTCGACACCGGCTGGCGCGGCACCGACGCCCGCACGCCCCCGGCGGGCGCGGGGCTCGGCCTCGCCATCGTCCGCGGCATCGTGGAGGCCCACCAGGGCCGGGCGAGTGTCCACAACATCCCCGGCGGTTGCCGTTTCGAAGTGACTCTGCCCATTCCAACGCCATGAGCCGCCGCGATCGTTCCCGAATCCGGTGTGACTCTTCCCTTGCAGGTCAGGCCTGTTCCGAGCACCGCTGAGCGCCGCATACTCCCTCGTCGACCAAGTGATGGGGGAATCCATGTCAGTCGAGCACGGAAGCTCTTGGCTCGTCGCACGCGGCGTGCTGCTCGAACCGGGCCCACGGCGCACCCTCGCGACGGCGAGCTTCGTCAACATGCTCGGCAGCGGGGTGTTCATGCTGAGCGCCGCTGTCTTCTTCACCCGCTCCGTGGGGCTCTCCGCGGCGCACGTCGGGCTGGGCATGGGTGTGGGTGCCGTCGTGGGGCTGCTGTCCGGAGTGCCCGTCGGGCGGATCGCCGACCGGCGCGGGCCCCGCGAGGTCTACATGGCCACCCTCACCGTGCAGGCGGCGGCCATGGCGATGCTCGTCCTCGTCCACTCCTTCTGGCTGTTCACGGCGGTGGTCTGCCTCACCGAACTCGCCGGCTCCGCCGGCCAGGCGGCCCGTGGGCCCCTCGTGCGCGGCCTCGCGGGCGAGCGGCCCGCCCGGTTCCGCGCGTATCTTCGCGCCACGGCGAATCTGGCGAGCAGCATCGGTGCCCTGCTCGCCGCGCTCGTCATCCAGGCGGACTCGCGCGCCGGATACCTCTGCCTCGTCCTCGGCAACGCCCTGAGCTTCGTGGCGACCGCCGTCGTCGTCAGCCGGCTGCCGTCCCTGCCACCGGTGCCGGCACCGCGGACCGGTGGACGAGGGCCGGCGCTGAAGGACCTGCGCTACCTGGTGGTCACGGCGCTCGACGGCGTGCTGTCGGTCCACGGTTCCGTCCTGGTCTTCGCCCTGCCGCTGTGGATCCTCGGACACACGCACGCCCCGCGCTGGTTCGCCGGGACCAGTGTGCTCGTCAACACCGTCATGGTGATCTTCCTGCAGGTCAGGACGGGACGGGGCATCGACACCGACCCCGCCGCCGCACGCGCCTGGCGCCGGGCGGGCTGCGCCTTCCTGGGCGGTACGACCCTGATCGGCCTCGCCTCCGGCACCCCCGCCTGGGGTGCCGTCCTGCTGATCCTGCTCGGGGTGGCGGTGATCACTCTCGGTGAACTCCTCTACGCCGCCGGGTCGTTCGAGCTGCGGTACAGCCTCGCCCCCGCACACGCGCAGGGCGAGTACTCGGGTGTCTTCCGCTTCGGCAACGGCCTGGCGAGCGTGGTGGCGCCGTCCGTGCTGGCGTTGCTCTGCCTGAACGGCGGCACGCGCGGCTGGATGCTGATGGGCGCGGTCTTCCTGGGCGCTGGCTGTGTGGCACCGCCGGCGGTGCGCTGGGCGGCACGCGGGCCCCGGGAGCAGGAAGTGGTGGCACCGGGCTGACACACCCCGAGTGGCTCGGTGCCGGGTTCGGTTCGCCCGGTGCGGTCGCCGGGTGTGGTCATTTCTCGCGTAGTTCCGCCCGCGCGAATTCCCGCATTCCCTCCGTGAACCCGATCTGTGGCTTCCAGCCGAGTTCTGCGCGTAGTCGGGAGGAGTCCGCGGTGATGTGCCGTACGTCGCCGAGCCGGTATTCGCCGGTGACCACGGGCTCCGGCCCGCCGTGGGCGTCGGCGAGGGCGCGGGCCATTTCGCCGACGGTACGCGGCTCGCCGCTGCCGGTGTTGTACGCGCAGAGGATGCCCGGGGCCGAATCCGCTTCCAGCGCGGCCACGTTCGCCTCCGCCACGTCGCGGACGTGGACGAAGTCCCGCCGCTGGCGCCCGTCCTCGAACACCCGGGGGGCCAGCCCGCGAGCCAGCGCCGAGCGGAAGAAGGAGGCGACCCCGGCGTACGGGGTGTCCCGCGGCATCCGGGGGCCGTACACGTTGTGGTACCGCAGGGACACCGCCGAACCGCCCGTGCTGCGGGCCCACGCGGCGGCCAGGTGCTCCTGCGCCAGCTTGGTCGCCGCGTACACGTTCCGGGGATCGGCCGGGGCGTCCTCGCCGACCAGCTCCGGGCTCAACTCCGCACCGCAGTGCGGGCACGCGGGCTCGAACCGGCCCGCGGCGAGGTCGGCGACGCCGCGGGGACCGGGCCGTACGACGCCGTGCCGCGGACACGCGTAACGGCCCTCCCCGTACACCGCCATGGAGCCGGCCAGCACGAGGCGCCGGACGCCCGCCTCCGCCATGGCCGCGACCAGCACGGCGGTGCCGAGATCGTTGCGTGAGACATACTCCGCCGCGTCGGCGACACCGTTGCCGAGCCCGACCATCGCCGCCTGGTGGCAGACGGCGTCCACGCCCGCCAGCGCGCGGGCGACCGCAGCCGGATTGCGCACATCGGCGCCGGGATCCTCCCGGACGTCGTACACGACCGGCTCGTGCCCGCTCGCCCGCAGCGCCTCGACGACATGGGACCCGATGAACCCGGCACCGCCGGTGACCAGTACACGCATACGGCCACGCTAGCCGCGCCCCGGCCCGGGACCCGGTGACGCGGCCCGTACGTCACGACTCCGTAAGAGGTGGGCGGCGCGACGAGGAAGGCGGTCAGGTGCGCCTGCCGCGCGCCCGGCGCCGCCGTTCCCGACGGGACCGCCGTTCCGCCTTGTCCTCCGCCCGCCCGGCCTGCTGGTACATGCGCGCGAGCACGGCATGGGAACGCGGCAGGGACGCGGGCGGGGCCTGTTCCAGCAGGGTGTGGAGGTCGCGGGAGGCGAGGGCGGGGGCGACTTCCGGTGCCGGTGTGCGCAGGCCCTCGGCGATCCAGGGGTCCGCCCGCTCGGGACGCGCGAGCACCCCGGCGCTGCGCAGGGCGGCGTAACCGTGCGCCGACGGGGAGCGCGCGACGTACCGGCGCAGGTTCTCGCCCGCCTCGGGAAAGTCCTCGCAGGCCCGGCACAGCAGGCCCGCCAGATGTTCGGACCGGCGCGCGTCCAGGCCCGACTGAAGCCGGTCGAACAGCTCCGGGTCGGCGCGCAGGCGCGTGGTCAGGAACCAGTGGGCGAAGGACTCCGGGCCGATCCAGGGCTCCGCCGTGCGTACGGCGTCCGGTGTGCCGCCGTGCAGGGCGAGGGCCCAGTTCACCCAGGCGAAGGTCTCGCCCCGGTCCCGGTCCCGCTCCGGCCCGGCGAACGCGGGGAGCCGTTCGATGACGTGTGCGGCGGCGACGTATTCCCGATGGCTGGTCAACAGCAGGGCCAGCACGACGAGTTCGGGCAGGTCGGGCTGGTCGGACAGGCGGGGGAGCGCGGGGGTGCCGGGGGAGGAGAAGGACGCGGCGTGGTGTCGCCAGCGCCGGACCTCCCGTGCGAAGAGGATCTCGGCGACGTCCTCGGAGCGGCGGGCGGCGCCGGGGGCGGGCTCGTCGGTCAGCGCGGTGACGAGGGCCGCGGCGTGCAGGTCCAGCGGCGCCGGGCCGGTCCCGGTGAGGGCGAGGTCCGTCCGGCCGGCGGCGGGAGCCCGGCCGAGAGCGGCCGTGAAGGCGGTGACGGCCTCAGCGTGGCGCTCGGCCAGGGCGGCGCGGTCGAGCACGGGCGGTGCCAGGTCCAGTACGGGGGCCAAGTCGACGAGGCGGCGGGCTTCGGGGCTGCCGCGACAGGAGAGTTCCTCGCCGACCACCGCGCGGAAGCGCTCCGCGTGCCGCACGACGAACAGCAGCCGCACCGGCGGCCCGTCGTGCGCACCGCTCGGGAACGCCCGGAGCAGCGGGACCACGTCCGTGCGCACCCGGGAATGCAGGTGGCTGTCCGTGTCGGCGCGGATGTCCGCCTCGTCCACGACGACCAGCGCGGGCCTGCCCCGGTCGCGCAGCGCCGGGAACAGCGCCGGACCGGTGCCGTGCAGCAGCCGCCCGGCGGTCCACCCCTCGCCGAGTGTCCGGGCCAGCTCCAGCGCCAGCCGCGAGGTGCCGACCCCGCGGTCACCGGCGAGCAGCAGCACCGGGTGCGGGTCCGTCCCGTCCGTGCACCAGCGCCGCAGCCGGGCCAGTTCGTCCTCGCGATCACGGAAGGGCACGGGGCTGTGCAACGGGGACAGGAGCCGGAACACACCGGGCTCCGAACCCGGTTCCACGGCCACGGGATTCGGGTTCTCCAGCACCTTCCGGTACGCGAGGAAGCGCGCGGCCCTGCGCAGGCGCGCCTCGATCAGGTGGTCGACCACGTAACCGGCGAGCCCCACGACGATCAGCGTGCCGATCTGCCACCACGGCACGTGCCACAGCCGGGGCCGGGCCACCCGCACGACGATCCCGGCGAAGCCGGCGAGCACCAGGACCGAACCGCCCCATCCGGCCGCGTCCGCCGCGATCCGCAGCCCTCGGCCCGGCCCCGGAGCGTCCCGGCCGCCCCGCCCCGCACCCCGGCGCACCACCGCACCCATGGCACCCTCCCGTCCGCGCCCGAGCTCCCATGATCACGCGGCAAGTCCCGTCCGGCAACGCCCCGTTGATCAGCGGCGCCGGGGGAAGGGCGCGTTTCCTCGAGCGTTTCAAGAATCTCCGTCAACAGCGTTGACTCCCGAGTGCGGCGCCCTCACATTACTTTTCAGTAGTACCTAGCGGTAACCCCCACGCTTCACGGCACTCCCCATGCTCTGAGCCGCCATTTTCTCGCGCACCAGCACCCGTGCGGGCCCTCTCATGCCCGCCGGCTCCGTGTCCCCCACCCGAGAAGAGGGAGCACCTGCCATGCCCACGCCTGCCCTGCGCCGCGTCGTCGCCGCGGCCTCCGCTCTCGCCGGAACCCTGGCCCTCGGTCTCGCCGTCACGCCCGCCCAGGCCGCCACGCCCCTGAACTACTCGGCCCTCGGCGACAGTTACAGCGCCGCCTCCGGCGTCCTGCCCATCGACCTCAGCAACCTGCTGTGCCTGCGCTCCACGGCCAACTACCCCCACGTCCTCGCCGCCCGCACCGGCGCCCGGCTGACCGACGTCACCTGCGGAGCCGCCCAGACCAAGGACTTCACCGGGTCGCAGTACCCCGGCGTCGCCCCGCAGGCGGACGCCGTCACCGCGGGCACCGACCTGGTGACGATGACCATCGGCGGCAACGACAACGGCACCTTCATCAACGCCGTCCTGGACTGCGGCACCGAGGGGATCCTCAGCGGCGGCAAGGGCAGCCCCTGCAAGGACAAGTACGGCACGTCCTTCGACGACTCCATCGACGCCAACACCTACCCCGCGCTGAAGAGCGCGCTGGGCGCCGTACGGGCCAAGGCGCCGCACGCCCGCGTCGCCGTGCTCGGCTACCCGTGGATCACGCCCGCCACCGCCGACCCGTCCTGCTTCGCCCAGCTTCCCCTCGCCGAGGGCGACGTGTCGTACATCCACGCCCTCCAGGCCCACCTCAACGCCGTAGTGGAGCGCGCCGCCGAGGAGAGCGGGGCCACGTTCGTCGACCTTTCCCAGGCCTCCGCGGGGCACGACGCCTGCCGGCCGATCGGCACCCGGTGGATCGAACCGCTGCTCTTCGGGACGAACATCGTGCCCGTCCACCCCAACGCGCTCGGCGAACAGCGCATGGCCGAGCAGACCATGAACGTCCTCGGCCTCGACTGACCGGGGCACCGGGGGAGTTCAGGCCCCCGCTCCACCGTCGACCTTCAGCACCGCGCCGCTCACGTAGGAGGCACGGTCGCTCAGCAGCCACGCGGCGGCCTCGGCGATCTCCCCGGGGTCGGCCGCGCGGCCCAGCGGCGTGAGCGCCTTGAGCCGGTCCCGGAGACCGGGGGACCGCTCCTCCCAGGTCCGGATCATCTCCGTCAGCGTGCCGCCCGGCGCCACGGCGTTGACCCGGATCCCCTCCGGGCCGTACGTCACGGCGGCCGACTCGGTCAGGCTGTTCACCGCCCGCTTCATCGCGGCGTACGCGGGCAGTTCGGGATTGCCCCGATGGCTGCCGACGGACGAGTTGTTGACGATGGCGCCGGTCCCCGCCGTCGCCCGGATCGCGGCGACCTCGGCGACCATGGCCAGCCAGACGCCCTTCAGGTTCACCGCGTAGACACGGTCGAAGTCGGCCTCCAGCAGCCCGTCCATGGGGCCGGGCAGCTGGATCGTCGCACCGTTGTTGAAGGCGACGTCGAGCCGGCCGTACACCTCGACCGTACGGGCCACACCCGCCCGCACGCTCTCCGCGTCGGCCAGGTCGCACACCACGTGGTCCGCGGTGCCGCCCGCCGCCCTGATCTCCTCGGCCACGGCCGTCAGCTGCTCCTCCGTACGGGCCGCCAGCATCACCCGGGCCCCCTCCCGGGCGAAGAGCCGGGCCGCCGCGGCGCCGATCCCGCGCCCGGCACCGGTGACGAAGGCGACCTTGCCGGCCAGGAGGCCGGCAGCCGTGGTGGCCGGGACAGGTATGTCGGTGTGTGTGTTCTCCATGGCACCGAGCCTGCGGCGGTGTGCGGGGCTCATCCAGGCACCGGGAGTACCTGGATCGGCCGCGCGGCACCCGCGCACACTGGAGAGGTGAACAGAGCGGAACTGGCGGCCTTCCTGCGCAGCCGGCGCGAGCGGATCGGCCCCGCGGACGTGGGCCTGCCCGCCGGGCCGCGGCGCCGCACACCGGGACTGCGGCGCGAGGAGGTGGCGCAGCTGGCGTACATCTCGACCGAGTACTACACCCGGCTGGAGCAGGCCCGCGGCCCGCGCCCGTCGCGCGAGGTGCTGAGCGGGCTGGCCCGGGCCCTGCGCCTGACGGACGCCGAGCGCGACCACCTCCACCTCCTCGCCGGCGCCCCGCCGGGCCCGCCGCCCGGACCCTCCCGCGAGGTGCCGCGGAGCATCCTCGACCTGGTGCACCGGCTGCCGCACTCCGCCGCCTTCGTCACGTCGGCCCTGCTGGAGGTGCTCGCCTGGAACGACCTGGCGGCCGCCCTCATGGAGGACTTCTCGGCCCTGCCCCGGCGCGAGCGCAACCTGGCCCGCCGCGCCTTCCTCGGCCCGCGACCCGAGGGACGGCGGCTGTACGGCGTCTCCGACGCCGACGCCTTCGCCCGGCACGCGGCCCGGCGCCTGCGCACCACCGCCGCCCGCTACCCCGACGACCCCGAGGTGACCGCGCTGATCCGCGAACTCCTCGACGGCAGCGAGGAGTTCGCCCGGCTCTGGGCGTCCCACGACGTGGCGCCGACACCCACCCTGCGCAAGACGTTCCGGCATCCGGCCGTCGGGCCGGTGACCGTCAACTGCGACGCGCTCGACCTCACCGACCGGGACCAGCAGGTCGTGATCTACACCGCCGTCCCGGGCTCGTCCTCCGAGGAGGCGCTGCGGCTGCTGTCGGTCATCGGCACCCAGCGCATGGACGCGCCCCGCTGAAGCCGACGGCCCCGGACGACGGCACGGATCAGCTCCGCTGGAAGAACTCGACCTCGGCGAGGGCCACATGTCGGCGACCGGTGAGCCCGGTGACCGAGCCCAGCGTCAGCCGCACCTTCACCACGTCGTCGATCCCGGTCGTGACGGTTGTGTCGCCCGCCTTGTCGGCGAGGTCGATCTCCTTGTGGTGCACCGAGCCGTCCGCCGACGTGACCTCCATGTCCATCCGGAGCGCCCGCGCCTCACGGTCGTACTCCTGGGGCTCCTTCGACGCACCGTTGGTGATGATGAGATCCACCATCCGGAACGGCTTGCCGAAGGTGTACGTGATCGAGGCTCCCGCGCCGGGCGCCGCCCAATAGCGGTTGCTGAGCCCGTCCGTGGTGCTCTTCGCCGGATGCCCGGGCTCCTCGGCGCTCGCGTGCACGGCCACCGGGCTGACGGCCTTGACGCCGCTGAGCTTGTCCCGGGTGTCCTCGAACAGGGCACGCCCGGCGGGCAGCAGGAAGAAGCCGCCCACGCACAGCGCCAGGACCACGGCCAGGATCACCAGGAACCGGATCCACCGCCCGGACCCCGCCCGCACCCGGCGCCGCAGCGGCCAGATCGTCCGCCACCAGGGCAGCGGAGCCCGCTGCGCGGCCGGATCCAGCGGACTGGCGCAGCGGCGGCAGAATCGGCGGCCGGGCGGATTGGGCGTGCCGCACACCGGGCACGGCACCCCGGACACCTCCTCCTGCGCCGCCACGGGCCGTACGACCGGCCGCGGCGCGACCGGCTTCGCGGGCGCCACGGGCCCGATGGCCTCGGGCTCGGGAGTGGGTGCGGGAGTGGGTTCTCGGCGCGCCGGGGGAACGGCGGGAACAGATGGGGCAGGTGGGGTGGGTGAGGCAGGTAGGGCGGAGGGTACGGGTGCGGACGGTGGGGCATCGGCTGCCGGGCCTGCCGTCTCACCTGCCGTGCCGTCGGGCGTACGGGGCGTACGGCCGACGGCCTCCCGAGCCGGGCGCTCCGTGTCACCGGTTCCGGCGTCGGCGGCCGAACTCTCGTCCGTGCGAGGCCGGTTGACCACCGCCGGCGAAGCGCCCTCGGGCGACGTACCGCCCGGGCGCTCCGCTTCCCGTCGGGTCCGGCCCGTCAGCCTGGACCGCAGGGACGACGACGGGCGGGCCGCCGATGCGGAGGGTTCCCCGTCGGCTGAGGCCGTGGGGGCCGGAGAGGCCGGAGGGGTCGTAGAGGTCGTGGACGCCGGAGAGGGCGCCGGGGCGGGCGGTGCCGCGGGCTCCGGCGCGGCGGCCGGCGCAGGGGCGGACGCGGACCCAGGCTCGGACCTGGACGAGGACGCGGACCCGGAGGTGTTCCCGGACCCGGACGAGCCCTGCGGTGCAGCCTCCTCGGACCACCCCAGATACGAACCGCAGTTGGAGCAGAAGTCGTCATCGGGCTCGTTGGACGCTCCGCACACGGGACAGGCGCGCACGGCGTCACCTCCCTTCGTCGGAGGGCGGGCCGGGCAGGATCTCCACCCGGCAGGAGACATGCACGGGGCACAGGGCCCGGACGGCCTCGCGGACCCGGGCCTCGTCCACGTCCGGGTCGCGGCCCGGCCACACCCGGACCAGCACCTCGCCGGCCGGCGCCGGCGGCGGCTCGCTGCCCGGCGTACGGGACCACACCGCGGCGCCGTCGCCGCTGACCTCGGCGTTCACCCCGAGGGTGAGCCGGAGCCGCTCCACCAGGCCGCGCCGGGTGCCGCGCCAGCGGTGCAGCTCCACCGCCCGCACCACCGCCTCGCGGCGCAGTTCCGCGGACCACTCCGGGTCGTCGGCGGCGCCCACCCACGACGCCAGCCAGGCCACGAAGTCGAGCGGCGCGACACGCGGGTCGAGGTAGGCGGGCAGGCTGTCGAGGGTCGTGAACACCGGGGCGAGGACGCTGTCCAGACCGGCGGTGAACCGCTGGGCGAAGTCGTCGTCGGCGTAGAGCGCGGGCAGCAGCCCGCCGATCGGGTGCCGGCTCGGCAGGCCGGGGACGGCGGCGCGGCTCATGCCGGGCCTCCCGGCTGCTGCATCGGCTGCACGACGACCTGGTGCTGGTACGAGAACACCAGCGCGCCCGTGCCCACGTCGATACGGTCCGCCGGGGTGCCCCGCCGGCCCGTGACCGGGTCGGCGGCGAACAGCCGGATCTCCTCCACCAGCGCGTTCCCGGTCGCGCGTTGCAGCAGGCCGAAGATCTCGCCGTACTGCACGGGCCGCCCGAACGGCCAGCCGGTGCCGTCCGGTCCGCCGTGCAGCGGGTTGAGGTAGCGGAACAGCGCGGCGAGGGCCGAATCCCGCACCCGGTCGGTGTCCTCAGGGGCCGCCACCAGCCGGGCGACGACCGTGATGCCCTGGTAGACCGGCGGCTCCACCACGAGCCGGGTTCCGATCAGCCGCCGCTCGTCCAGGCTCTCGGTGATCGCGGTGAGCACCTGGTCCGAGGGGATCAGCTGCTCGAAGCGGAGCCGGTCGCCGTCGTCGGCCACCGCGTCCGGCACCACCAACACCCGTACGGCGCCCGCTCCTTCGGCCGCGGGCAGACAGCGCACCCGGTGCACCGAGGGCGCCGCCTGCCGGGCGATGATCTCGTAGTCCTCGGCCGTCACCGCCCGCTCCTGCATCCGCAGCGCGTCCGGCGCCCGCAGCTTGGCGTTGGCGACGGTCTCGCCGTCGACCCCGCCGCGCGCCGCCTCCCGGTTGACGACCCGGGCGATGTACGGCACGGAGCTGCGCAGCACCGAGATCGCGCCCCGGGCGACGTTGCCGGCCGGGCCGCCGCCGGTGCGGTAGCGGGACACCCGGATCTGGGCGCCCTTCTCCGGCACCGCCCCGCACAGCCGCAGGGTCCCGTTCGGCTCGCGCAGCGCGGGCGGGAAGACGAACTCGCCGGTGGTCGCGTCGATTTGGACATGCCGGTCGGCGGGGCCGGAGCGGCCGAAGTGCTCCACGACGTCCCAGCGGAGCCACCCGTCGGCCGAGGAGACCTCCACCACCGGGGGCTCGCCGTCCAGCAGCACCGGCGGCCGGCCGAGCCGGAACGTCTGGCCGGGCACCCCCTCCGACGTGCCGAGCGGCACGTCCGTGACCGTCTCCGCGTGCTCGACGGTGCTCGTGCCGCCGACGGTGAAGACCGACGCCTCGCGCACCGTCGGGGACTCCGAGTAGAACGGCTGGCCCGGCTGCGCCTCGGTGACCCGGCAGCGCAGCCAGCCCGCGCGGGTCCCGCCGATCACCGACGCCGAGTGCCCGGCCGGGACGTACACGATCACCTCGCCGGGCCGGTTCAGGCCGCCCGTGGAGTCCGAGCCGGTCTCGCACACCTGCCAGCGGGCGCCGTCCCACGCCTCCCACACCAGCGGCGGCTGGCGCGGGTCGACGCCGACGCCCTCCACCCGGCTGTCCAGCCGTACGGCGACGATGCACCGCGGCACGGCCGCGGGCAGCCCGAACAGCAGTGAGTCCCCCGGCTCGGGCGCGGGCTGGAAGCACCGCACGTCGTGGCCCTCGCCCAGCTCCCGGGTCCGGTCGGTCTGCTCACCGGTGCGCGGAGCGGTCACCAACCGGGTCAACTCGCTGGGTACGATGCGCAGTTCGTCCGTGGTCGCGAACACCACGGGCTCCTCCGCCTCGCCGTCCGCCGTGGTCACCTCGGTCCCGGCGTGCAGCGTCACCGCGTCGGGCTGCGGCGCCGACAGCCAGAAGTCGACCTCGGCGCTCGCCGCCGCGGGCGGGAACAACCGGATCCCCAACAGGTCCAGGAACGCGGTGTAGTTCTTGTCCGGCACCCGGTTCAGCCGGTACAGCAGCTGGTCGACGATGTAGGCGAACGTCTCGATCAGGGTGACGCCCGGATCGGAGACGTTGTGGTCGGTCCACTCCGGCGCGCGCTGCTGCACGTACCGTTTCGCCTCGTCGACGAGTTGCTGGAACCGCCGGTCGTCCAGGTTGGGGGAGGGCAGGGCCATCAGTCCGCGACCGCTTCCTCGGCCCCCTCCTCGGAGGGGATCGTGTAGAAGGGAAACACCAGGTTGCGCCGGTCGTTGGTGGAACGCACCGTGTAGCGCACGTCGATGTAGAGGGTTCCGTCGTCCACCGCGTCGAACGCCACGACCACGTCGTCCACCGTGATCCGCGGCTCCCACCGCTCCAGCGCCGTGCGCACCTCCTGCGCGATCCGGCCCGCGGTGGCACCGTCGCCGGGTGCGAAGACGTACTCGTGGATGCCGCAGCCGAACTCCGGCCGCATCGGGCGCTCGCCGGGTGCGGTCCCGAGGACCAGCCGGATCGCCTCCTCGATCTCCCGCTCCCGCTCGACCATGGCGATCCCGCCGGTCGGCCCGACCCGCAGCGGGAACGCCCAGCCGCGGCCGATGAACCGCTCGCTCATCACACCCCTCCGATCTGCACGTTCAGGGCGCCGAGCTGCACCGTCGCGCCACACGTGGTGGAATCGCCCATCCGGGCCGCCGGCAACCCGCCGATGAGCACCGGGCCCGAGACGAGCGCGGCCGGATTTGGCATGATCACATTGCCCGGGCCGAGGGCCGCGTGCGGGGGCACGACACAGGTGTGCAGACTGCCCACGACGGCAGCGGGTCTGCCGCCGATCAGCACGCGCGCCACCGCCGCGGCGGCGCCGGGCGGCGGGGTGGCGATCACACCCCCGTGGCTGGTGGGGTCGCCGGTACGGGCTGCGGCGGGCATGCCGGGCTCCTCGAAGTCCAGGGTGGTCATGGCCTCAACGGCCGGGGAAACAGAGTGGGTTGTCGTGTCGATGATGAACGTCAGTTGATTCGCACGAGTTCCGCCTTCAGTACGCCGAGCAGCCCGCCGTCGAGCGTGAGGTCCGTCTGCCCGGAGACCGTCACCGAACGGCCGCCGACCTTGACCGAGTTGGTGCCGTCGATCTCCACGCTGCCGCCCTTCACACTGACCTTCCCGGTCTTCGCGTCGAGCGTGATGCCCTGGCCGTCCATCACCACCGAGGTCAGCGCCCGCCGGCCGCCGGCCGCGTACACCGTCAGCTCCAGCCGGTTGTTGCGGTCGTCGAGCAGCACCTCCAGCCGCTCGTCCGCGGTGCGCAGCCGCACCCCGGACGGTCCCGTCGGAGGATCCAGCAGTTCGAGCCGGTGCCCCGAACGCGACACCACCGAGCGGCGGTTGACCCTGCCGCTGGTCCCGTCGATCAGCGGCACGTCGTGTTTCGAGGGCCGGTCCACGCCGTTGTAGAGGCCGCCGATGACGTACGGGCTGTCCAGCAGGCCCTGTTCGAAACCGACCAGCACCTCGTCGTTGACCTCGGGGCTCACGACGCCCCCGCCGCCCTTGCCGCCCCACTGCACCGAACGGACCCAGTCGGTGACGTACGTGTCGTCCAGCCAGGGGAACTTGAGCCGGACACCGCCGCTCTGCGCACCGCCCGGTTCCCGTACGTCCGTCACCACGCCGATCGCCAGCCCCGGCATGCGCGGGCCACGCCCGGGCGCGTTCGCGCCGGTCACCAGACCCGCCAGGGACCGGTCCGGACTGGCGCTCACCCACACCGTCGTCCGGTAGCCGCCGTGCGGGTCCAGACTGTGCTGCACCGCCGTCGCGGTGTACCGGCCGGAGAACGCCGGCCCCACGTTGCCGAGCGCCACCGGAAGGCCCGCCCGCAACCGCGGACTGCCCTCGACCAGGGCCTCCACCTCACCGAAACCGGAACCGACCTGAGCGGCCAGCGCACCCGCGACGGCCGTCGTCTCGGCCTGCGTCCGGTACGGCGTGTCCGTAACCGTCAGCTTCGCCGACTTCCCGAACCCGGCGCCCGACGCCGGCGCCAGACCGGGCAGTACGGTGTCGCTGGTCACCGACTGCTGCCGGGCCACGAGCGCCGTCTTGGTGGTCACGTCCCAGCCGCGCACCTCGACCTGCGACGCCCCGTCCGCACCCGACAGGGCGGCCCGCAGCGCCAGCAGATTGCGCCCGTACTCCAGCACCATCGGACTCTGCGTGGCCGGCGTCGACGGCGCGGGCGCCCCGGCCGCCTTCTCGGGCTTGGTGAACTGCAGCACGCCCTTGTCGTCCACCCGTACCTGCGCACCGCTCTCGCCCGCCAGGTACTGGAGGAAGTCCCAGTCGGAGACGTTGGCCTGCGACAGCTGCTTGTACGTGACCGGCGCGGCCTCGACCTTCCCGACCGGCAGCCCCGCCCCGGCGGCCACCTTGCGGACGATCGCGGCGGCCGTCATGTTCCGGTACGCCACCACCTTCCGGCCCCGCTGGAGCCGGTGCGCGACGGAATAGGCGCGCACGACGGTGAACGACCCGGTCGAGTCCCGGTCGATCTCCACGGCCGTGACCTCGCCGTTGAACAGCCGCTCGCGCGCCTGCCCGGAGACCGTCACCACCGACACCCGCAGCGGCGTGCCGAGGGTGATGCCGGTCGACCTCAGGAACTCGTGGTCCGGATCACGGTAGGTGAGCACGGCGGTGTCCGGCAGGCCCACGTTCTCGTCCACGACACAGCTCACCAGCTGCGCCGCCCAGATCCGCGGCAGCTCACCGGGCGCCTCCACGACGGGGTCCGCCGCGAACGACCGGCCGCCGCGCGCCTCGGGTGTGCTCACCGTTCCTCCTCACCGCTGACGTCCCCGAGCGCCGGCACCACCAGTTCGGCACCGGGCGCCAGGGCCATCGGGTCGTCGATCCCGTTCGCCTCCGCGATGACCCGCCAGGCCGTCGCGTCGCCGTACTCCCGCCACGCCAGCAGCGGCAGGCTGTCCCCGGCCACCACGGTGTGCGTGCTGCGGGCCGTGCGCGCGCCGGACGTCGGGTTCTGCCCCGGCGGGTCGACGCTCGCCTCCTCGATCGACAGGGAGCAGGTCGCCCGCAGCGGCTTGCCGTCCACGTCGAACAGCGAGTACGTCACCGACAGGCTGGACAGCACCCCGTCGAACGACGTCGTACGGGCCGAACCCCACTCGAACCGCACCCACGGACTGGCGGGCTTCTTCCGCGCGAGGCTCGCCGGGGTCGGCACGCACCCCTTCATCAGCTTCTCGACCGCCTGCTCGACCGAGTTGTCATGCTTCGAGGTGGCGTCGAGGAAGACCTCCAGGCTCAGCTCGCGCGGCCCGCTGCCCACGAACTCCGGCAGCGCCGACTCCCCGGCCATCCGGGACGGGGTGCGACGCCACTCGGTGCTCTTGCGCAGCTGAAGGCTGTTGGGATTGAACTGGAGGTTCAGCTGCGCGATCGTCCCGCCGGGCTTGGCGCCCACCGCCGCCGGGGGTTCCTTCAGGGTCAGCTGGGCCCTCGCCACACTGGCGCGAACGGCGGCCATCAGGAAGGCCTCAGTCCTTCGTGGGCGATCTCCAGCGTCTCCACCGCCGCCTGCGAGGAGGCGGGATCGAACGACGGCCCCTGCCATCGCACCGGTACGATACCCAGCACCTGCCAGCTGATGATCTTGCTCAGATCCGGTCGCAGCGCCACGATCT
This sequence comes from Streptomyces sp. MUSC 14, assembly GCF_001866675.1. Classification (NCBI taxonomy): domain Bacteria; kingdom Bacillati; phylum Actinomycetota; class Actinomycetes; order Kitasatosporales; family Streptomycetaceae; genus Streptomyces; species Streptomyces sp. MUSC 14. The sequence goes on along the minus strand of NZ_MLYN01000055.1, from coordinate 9,526 downwards.
CACCGTCCTTCGGCTCCACCCGCCGCAGCGTCTCGTCGAGCCAGCGCGCGATCTTCGCCGTGTCGGCGGTGACCGGCCGGGTGAGCGTGATGTTCGACCAGGTCACCCGGCCGGGCAATTGCCAGGTGAAGCCGTTGTTGCCGCCCTCGGCGTACGTCTCCATCTCCACCTCCGCGCCCATGCCGGAGCAGGTGTGGAAGGCCCCCAGGTCATTTCCGCCGATCGCGAGCCGGAAGAACACGCTCGTCGCGAAGATGTTGTCGGTCATCCGTAGGTCATCCGTTCCCTGTCCTCAGCGCCGTCCGTCATACGGCCGGCCCGCACGTTCCCGCCCCCGCCGCAGATCGGCCCGCAACAGCCGCGCCATCGGCTCCAACAGCCGCCGCGCCAGCTCGTCCAGATCGATCCCGGGGTCCTGCGCGGCCTCGGCCGACCGGGGCGGGTGCGTGCCCGTGACCCTCCCGGCCACCGGCCCCGCGGCCGGCGTCCGCTGCACGGCCCGGGCGGGTACGGAGGTCACTGGCACACCGGGGGGCACGGGACCGGCGCCGGTGGGGGTGCCGGTGGGCACCCCGTTCGTCGTACGGGTGGCGCGGACCACGGGTACCGGTGGGCCGGGTCGCGGCTCGGGGCTCGCAGGGCGGTCCCGCACGGGTGCCGCCTGCGGATCGGTGACGGGCAGCGCCTGTGGGTGCAGCGGTGCGGTCCGCTGGACGGGCGGAACCGGCCGTACGACGGGGACGGCGCGACGAGGCCTCGCTGAACCCGACTCGTGGGAAGGCGTGTTGTACGACGCGGTCGGCCCTGTACTGCTGCCGACGCTGCGCTGTAGTTGCGGTGTTGGTGTTGGTGTTGGTGTTGGTGTTGGTGCTGGTGCCTGTGCCCGGCTCGGTTCGCGGCGCCAGGACGCGGCGACGACCGGGCGTCGGGAGGCGCCGGTGCTCGCGGCGGGCGGCGCGACGCCGTCCGGGACACGGGTGTTGACCGTGAGTGGGCGAGCGGCAAGCAGCGAAAGGCTGCGCTGCGCCGGCCCGTGCGGGGTCGTGGAGGTGCGTGCCGTGAGGGGGGCGGAGGACGCGACAGCGCGGGCGACGACGACCGGCGTGATTCCACCGGATCGTGACCGGGACGATGTGACCGCCCTGCTCGCGGACGCCGTCCCGGTCTCCGGCGCGGGCACGCGCTGCACGGTGCCGGTACCGGTGACGGGCTCGGGTGTGGCGGAAGGTGCGGACCGAGGCCCGCCCGGAATGACGAGGGGGGTGGCGGGAGTCGGCGCGGAGTTCGCAAGTGACGGTGCACTCACAGGGGAGTCGACCTCGCGATTCACGCTGTCCGTGGTGCCCAGCAGGGCTGCGGTGCCCGCGTGGGGGCCGGAGGCGGGCCGCTCCGCGTGCGCGGGGGTGCGCTGGACGTGCGGAGTGCCCGGGCCGGCCGAGGTGCGCGGCTGACGCGCGGGGTAGGCGGAACGCGGCACGTCCGCTGTCGCCGGCATCGACGGCAGCGGTGCCCCCAGGCCGCCACGGGCCCGAACCCCGGACGAGCCGGTGGCGTCCTGGCGCGCGTCGGACGGGCGGGGCGGGGTGCTCTGGCGGGACGGCTCGGGAGCGGGGGCGTCCGTCTGGCGTTGGATGATCGGCAGTGCCGGTCCGGCCGTCGGGTGTGTGTCGCCGACCGGTCGAGTCGTGCTCGTGACGCCATCGCTCAACGGCCGTGCCGTGGAAGGGAGTTCCGCCATGGGTTCGCCCAGCGGCGCCCTACCGCCGGCTCGTGCGGGCGCGGCGGCGTGCTGCGTGGCGGGTGTGGGTCCGGGAGCGGGGGCGTCCGTCTGGCGCTGGATGATCGGCAGTGCCGGTCCGGTCGTCGGGTGTGCGTCGTTCGCCGGTCGAGTCGTGGGTTCGCCGAGCGGTGGCCTGCTGCCGGCTCGTGCGGGCGCGGCGGTGTGCTGCGTGGCGGGTGTGGGTCCGGGAGCGGGGGCGTCCGTCTGGCGCTGGATGATCGGCAGCGCCGGTCCGGTCGTCGGGTGTGCGTCGTCAACCGGCCGAGTCGTGCCCGTGGCGTCCGCCGCCAACGGACCTGCCGAGGAAGGGAGTTCGCGCATGGGCTCGCCCAGCGGCGGCCTGCTGCCGGGGCGTGCGGGGGTGACGGCGCGTTGCACAGCGGATGTCGGGCCTGCGGGTGTGGACGCGGGAGACTCGCCCGGGGCGGATGCGGGTGTCGCGTCCGTGCGGGCGGCAGGGGGAGTGCTCGCCTCTGCCGGCCGGGCGGTGGGTCGCAGCCCGGTGATCCGTCGTACCGGCGCGGCCACGCGCCGGGCGACGGTCAGCGGGGGGCCGGGAACCGTCGGGCGCACGGGGGTGTTCGCCGCCCGTTCCCGCGATGCGGGGTGTGCGGCCTCCGGTGCGGTACGGCGGACGGCAGGAGCCCCGGAGGCGTCCGGCACCACGGCGATGCGCCGCACCACCGGAATCTCCGGTACCGGCGCCGGCCGGGCGGGATCGTCGGGCCGGACCACACCCGCGTCCGAAGCGGCCCCCGGCCGCTCGGTCCGCTGAACCTGCGCCGTCGGCGCGGCTGTCGGGACGAGCGGGTCCGAGGCCACGAGCGCGCGGCCCGGCGCGGGCGCGGCCACCGAGCGCTGAACGGAGGGGGCATCGCCTGCAGGCGTCTGTCCGGTCCGGTCCGGCCCGGCTGTGCCTGACGGCACCGAAGTCCGCGGACGGTCAGCGGTGCCGCTGCCCTTGTCGTCCCCGCGGTTCGGCGCCGCCGCGGGCGCCGTACGGGCGCGCAGCGTCGGGGTACGCACGGCAGCCGCGGCGCCGGGCTCGGCGACACTGCTGCTGCCCTCGCCCTCCCCGGCGTCCGTCCGCAGCGCGCGCAGGAGCAGTGGTCCGCCGTCGGCGTACGTCGCACCGGTGGCCGGCGGGCCGGTGACCCCGTGGACCAGGCCGACCGGTGCGGACGGCAGGACGGCGTGGCCGAGGCCGGCATCGAAGGACGGGTTCTGCCAGGAGGCGAGGCCCGCGCGGAAGGTGAGGCCGTCGCTGACGCCGAGCGGGGCGCGGGCCACGGTCAGCGTCGGCGGCGAGGTGCGGCGCCAGCCGCCGTCCCAGTCACCGGGCAGGGACGTACCCCGCGCACCCGGCACGGACGCACCCGGCACCGACGGTTCCGCCGCACCGGAAGCGGACTCGCGCACGGCTGAGCCCGGCGCGGCAGTCCGCGCCGCGGCCCGGCGACGCAGTCTGTCCCGCCATGCCATGTGTTCAACCGCCTTCGTTCACGCGGGTGTTGATACGGGCGATCTCGGTCACCCACTGGCGCCGCTCGGCGTGGGTGAGGTCGAGGATCTCCTCGCGCTGCCAGTGGAAGTGGTAGGCGATGTACGCGATCTCCTCCCGCAGCCGGGGGAGTGCGTACGTCACGATTCCCCCAGGCGCCCACCCGAGAGGTCGACCTCGAAGGCGCCCTCGCAGTGCGGGCAGGTCACCGCCGCGCGGGTGTGACCCTCGCTGTTGACGCGGCGGTAGAAGTCCTGGAGGAACGCGACGTCGGTGGCGTACATCCGCTCCACGATCCCCGCGTGCACGTCGGTGATCGTGCCGAGCCGGGTGATGACCTGGCCCAGCAGCACCACGCTCAGATAGGCCGGGTTCTCCTTGACCCGCAGGTCGATCTGCGGACGCAGTTCGTCGCGGGCGGTGGCCAGGCGCATCGCGCCGTGCCGGTGGAGTGTGCCCGCCTCGTCCACGTACCCGCGCGGCAGCTCGAACTCGAACTCCGTGCGCAGCCCGTGGTCCTGAGCCGGTGCGGGGCGGGCGGCGGCCGGAGCCTGGGGCTCCTCGGCCGCCGCTGCCTCGGCGGCGGGCGCCGTCGCCTCCAGGAACTCCTCCAGGCTGCCCGCCGTGACGGTACGGCGCCTCATTCGACGACGATCTCCTCGAACACGATCGTGACGCTCTCGGTGGCCGCGGCGGACTCACCGGCCTTGAGGGAGGGGCCCTCCCACTTGGAGGCCCAGCCGTTCATCAGCTGGATGCGCCGTACCGTCTCGCCCTTGGTGTCCTTGATCTCGATGGTCAGGTTCTGCCGGGCGGTGTCGACGGCACCGTTGTTGAGAGTCTCCTTGATCCACTTGGTGAACTCGCTGCTCTTGTCGAGTCCCCGGGTGATCGTGATCTCACCGGCCTGCCGCGCGCCGGGCTGCTTGCGGATGATCTGCTTGCCCGTCGAGGTCACCTGCCGGACCTCGACGACCTCTTCCTCGACGGAGAACCCGCTGATCTCCTGGATCGACTCGACCATGTAGCCGCCGAGCTGCACGCCGAAGACGTGAGTGGAAAGAGCATCGCCCTCTGCCATGACTGTCTGTCACCTTTCCTTGGCCGACCCGCGGGTCACTCGTCGATGAGGCTGGTGCTGTCGGAGAACTGGGCCAGCCGGAACACCACGAACTCGGCGGGCTTGACCGGGGAGACACCGATCTCGCAGACGACGCGACCCTGGTCGATCGAGGTCTGCGGGTTGTTGTCGCGGTCGCACTTGACGTAGAACGCCTCCTCGGCGGTGCGGCCGAAGAGCGCGCCCCGACGCCATTCCTCGGTGAGGAACGCGGTGACGTTGCGCCGGATGCTCGACCACAGCCGGTCGTCGTTCGGCTCGAAGACCACCCACTGGGTGCCCAACAGGATGGACTCTTCGAGGTAGTTGAACAGGCGGCGCACGTTCAGGTAGCGCCAGGCCGGGTCGGAGGACAGCGTGCGGGCGCCCCAGATCCGGATGCCACGCCCGGGGAAGGCGCGTACGCAGTTCACGCCGATCGGGTTGAGCAGGTCCTGCTCGCCCTTGCTGAGCCGGATGTCCAGGTCCACCGCGCCGCGGATCACCTCGTTGGCGGGGGCCTTGTGCACCCCGCGCTCGGCGTCGCTGCGCGCCCACACACCGGCGATGTGACCGCTCGGCGGGACCGTGGTGTTGCGCCCGGCCGCCGGGTCGAAGACGCGCACCCACGGGTAGTAGAGGGTGGCGTACCGGGAGTCGTAGCCCGCCTCCTCGTTGCGCCAGTGGCGCACCTGCTGGGCGTTGAGACCCGGCGGGGTGTCCAGGACCGCGACCCGGTCGCCCATCTGCTCGCAGTGCGAGATGACCGCGAGCTGCACGGTGCGCACGCCCTCGGCGTCGATGTCGCCCCGCTGGAAGGCGCCCATCAGGTCGGGGACGGCGACCATGGTGATCTCGTCGATGGACTCCAGACCGGCGAACCCGGTGCGGGCGGCCGCGTCACCGACGTACTCGGCCGGGTCGAGCCGGGACACCGTGCCGGAACCGGGCGCCGCGGGGGCGGCCGGCGCGTCGGGCACGGCCACCGTCTGACTGGCGGGCCGGGTCTGGCCGGCGTCGGGCTGCTCGGTGACCTCGATCAGCTTCGAGGCACGCAGCTGGGTGACGACGTAGCCCTTGACGTTCTTGCGGGTGGAGACGTCGTACGTCTCGACGACCCGGTCGCCCTGGCGGACCAGCAGCTTGAAGCGGTCCTCGGGCGGGTTCTCGCCGTCCGCGTCGGCGATCTCCACCGAGACCCCGGCGGCGCCCGGCCTGGCGGCCATCTGGAATCCGCCGAGCGCGACCGGCTCGGCGGCCCGGGCCCGCAGGGAAGCCTGGCCCGCGCCGGCTCCGGCGGAGGCACCGTCGGCGGGGCCGCCGATGCGCACCACGTAGGCCGCGCCGCCGCCGTTCGAGAAGTAGCCGTACACGGCGTGCGCGAGGTAGGTGCCCTCGGTGAAGCCGCCGAACAGCTGGGTGTACTGGTCCCAGTTGGTGACCAGCGTCGGCTCGTGGAAGGGCCCGTTCTGGGCGAACCCGACGAACGCGGCGACGGCGGTGCCGACCCCTTCGATCGGGCGGGCACCGGACTGCACCTCCTCCACGTACACGCCCGGGGTGAGGTACGTCGGCATGCTCGCTCCTTCACGTTCCTGTCTGGTCACACCTGCGTCAATGCCGAGTCTCCGAGGTGGGGAAGGCTCGGCGACAGGGGCGTTGGTACCTTGCCGGGGGCAACTGCACTGCCTTTTCAGGCGCCGAGGGCGTCCGCCAGGTACGGCCCGAACTCGCTCTCCAGCACCAGCCGGCCGAGCTTGCGGTACTCCTGCACCACCGCCGACACCAACTGCCGCATGGTGAGAGGCTGTCCGGACTCAGCGGCGAGATAGGCGGCGGTCACCGCACACGCGCGGATGGAACCTCCGGCGAGTTCGAACCGGGCCGCGCAGAAGCCGAGATCCAGGTCGGCTGCGCGGGGCAACCGCTCGCCCAGACACCGCTCCCACAGGGCGAGGCGCTGGTCGGCGTCCGGCACCGGGAACTCCGCCACCACGTCCAGCCGGCGGGTGAACGCCTCGTCCAGATTGGCCCGGAGGTTCGTGGTCAGCACCGCGATCCCGTCGAAGGACTCCATGCGCTGGAGCAGATACGCCGACTCGATGTTGGCGTGCCGGTCGTGCGCGTCCTTGACCTCCGAGCGTTTGCCGAAGATCGCGTCGGCCTCGTCGAAGAGCAGCACCGCGTTGACGGCGGACGCCTCGGTGAAGATCCGCTCCAGGTTCTTCTCGGTCTCGCCCACGTACTTGTCGACGACCGTGGAGAGATCGACCACGTACAGGTCCATGCCGAGATCGGCGGCGATCACCTCGGCGGACATGGTCTTGCCGGTGCCCGACTCGCCCGCGAACAGCGCGATCACCCCACGCCCCCGGCCGCCGCCGGGCCGCATCCGCCACTGCCCGAGCACCTGCTCGCGATGCCTGGCGCGTACGGCCAGTTCGCGCAGTCCGCGCAGGGTCGGAGGGGGCAGCACCAGGTCGTCCCAGCCGACACCGGGCTGGACCCTGCGGGCCAGCCGGGCGAGTCCCGCGCCGTTCTGCGCCCGTACGGCCGTGCGCAGATCGTCGGGGGAGACCGGGCGGTCCGCGAGGCTCGCGGTGCGCACGGCGGCCTGCGCGGCGCGGCGCAGCTGTCCGCCGTCGAGGCGGTGCGCGGCGACGGCCCGGGCGAGCGTGTCGGCGGCGTCCACGGACGCGTCGGCGCCGGCCAGGGCGAGTGCGTGCCGCCAGCGTTCGGCCTGCCGCGCGGGGGAGGGCGCCGTCACCGGCAGGACCACCGGGGTGTCGGCCGCCCAGGCGGGGTCCCAGCCGTCCGTGCCATGGGCGAACACGGGGACGCCGCGCAGCGCGGAACACAACTCGCTCGTGGCGCGGGCCCGTTCGGCGGGTGCCAGGGGCAGCTCCTCCAGCGGGCCGAGGACGACGCCCGAGCCGGTCAGCCGCGCCTCCAGCGCCGCGACCCTGGCGAGCGCGGGCAGTTCGGCAAAGTGCCGGGCGAGGGCCGCCGCGTCGAGCACCAGCGTGCCGAGCCCGGCGGCGCTCAGGGCCGCGGCGGCAAGCCCCGGCGCGTCACCGCCCTGGGCGTGCAGATGCACCGGCCCGGGCCCGGACCGGGCCGCGCGCGCCGCTAGCAGGACGTCCTCCGCCGGTGCTGTCGGGTCCGGTGTGACCGTGCCGAGGACACCGGCGAGCCGGGCGTCGGGGGCCATGTCGCCCAGCAGGAACGCGGTGACCCGGTCCGGCACCGCCAACATCCGTGACAGGGGCGGACGTTGGGTCTCGGTGAGCTCCAGCAGTCCGCCCGCTACCAGGGGCGAGGACGCGGAGAGCCGGAACCGGGCGGGCGACGCCGGGGCGAGTCCGCACAGCTCCAGGGCCAGCCCGACCGTGGGCCTGCGGCGGGTCAGGTCGTCGTTGAGATAGCCGTAGAGCCGCTCGAAACGCGCGTCCAGATCGGGGGCCAGCGCGATCAGCAGCAGATCGGTGTCGAGCGGCGACAGGCCGAAGCGCCCGGCGAGCGTGCCGAGCACGGAGTCGGGCGGCGCGGGCTGCGGGTCGTACACGGGTACGTCGAGCCCGCCCGGCTCGTCCAGGATCCGCCGCACGGCCTCCGGGGTCAGGTACTGCCCCCGGTAGGGGTCGTCGGGGTCGGGATCGACGGCGCGGCGGGCGGCCACCGCGTACCGGATCCGCTCCTCGACCAGCCGCAGCCGGTCCCACAGGGGGTCCGCGCCGAGGCCCGTGACCGTCTCCTCCTCCACGTACGTCACGGCTGGCGTCCTCCCCGGCGGCGGCGCGCGGGAGCCGGACGCCGCTCGCGCGGACCGGCGAAGCCCTCGTCCGGCGCCGGTTCGCTCACCCCGTCGTAGCGCAGCCGACGGCCCGGCTGCGGGTCCTCGTCCACCTTCCGGTGCGCTGAACGCACCAGGAGTCCTTCGGTGACCGGCGGCGCGGCGGCCCTGCTCACCCCGGCGAGGGGTGCGCGCACGCGGACGCCCAGAGAGGCCTTCAGCTCGCCGCCGAGCGCCGACCACACATCGGAGGCGGCGGGCGCGTCCAGCCCGGTGCCGCCCGCGTCCAGGGAGACCGTCAGGCCCAGTTCGGCGAGCGAGCCCGTGAGATGCCGCCCCGGCAGCGCGTCGACGGACACCAGCGTGGCCAACACCTGTGACAGCAGCCGGTGTTCGTCCTGCGGGCGGCTGGTCCACGCGGTGACCAGGTACGTCAGCTCGAACCAGCGCGGCGGGGTGCGCCGCGCGACCACGAACCCGTCCGCGTCGTACACCTCCCCGGCGCCGCTGCCGCGCCGGGTCGCGTCTTCCCGGATGTCGTACAGGAACACGCAGACGGTGGGCGCGGTACGGCGGGCCGCCCAGTCGCGGGTCGGCGCGTCGAAGACGGTCTCGACCCCGGACGCCTCCAGCCCGGACTCGCCGAGCAGCCCGCGCAGCGCTTCGTCGACCTCGTGGATCACCGGCGGGTCACCTCGTCGGGCGGCTGCACGCTGCCGTTCACCACCAGGAAGTCGGTCTTCACCGGGGAGAACCCGGGCCCGCTCGCGGTGATGATGCGCGGGCCCGTCTGGTCCTTGGTGAGGATCAGCAACTGGCCGATGAAGGTGCCGTCCGGCTTCGGCACGGTCGGCGCGGCGGCCGCGGTGATGCCGGGCTTCCAGGTGAACCGCACCGGCACGCCCGGCGGGAAGTCCTTGCCCCGCACCGAGGTGACGAAGCCGGGCTTGCCGATCGGCGGCACGGCGACGATCTTCGGCTGGAGGATCCGGATCGTGGTCCGCGTCCTGTTGTCGTCGGGGTTGGCGTCCGTACCTGTGGTGGTCAGGACGCCGGTGGCGCGGCCCGTCGTGGCGTGGTCGGGGGAGAGGACCACCCGGACGACCGTGCTGTCGCCCGGCCCGAGGTCCGGCAGTGCGCAGGACCAGCTCTTGTCGCAGCCCGCGGGCGGCCCGCTGTCGGGGATACCGCCGGGCAGCCCGATGTGCAGCCGCAGTCCGGTGGCGAGCGCGTTACGGCCGTTGCGCACGGTGTACGTCACCACGACCCTGCCGCCTACGTAGCCCGGGTCGGGCTGCGCGGTCACCTTCACTCCGGGGCCGGCCTTCGGCGCGGGCGGTGTCGGGGTCGGCG